>NZ_JASGBV010000065.1:0-52343 GCF_030053245.1 Stenotrophomonas sp. RS-48 | reverse complement strand
TCGAACGGCCCGGTCGGTGCCACCACGTACACACGCGGCGGTCCCTCGCCCCGGGCCATCTCCGCGGCCATGCCCGGCGGATGCCTTCCGGCGCTATCGCAGCGACCTTCGATCAGGGAGAATCGACCGGTCCCTTCCAGCCGACGGGACGTCCATTCACCCCGCCGACTGGAGAGAGCGCGCGTGGAAGCTACCGTACATTTCGTCAACAGCATCATCTGGAGCAAGGCACTGATCTTCGTGTGCCTGGCGGCCGGCCTTTATTTCAGCGTCCGCACCCGCTTCATGCAGATCCGCGGCTTCGTGGAAATGTGCCGCCTCACCGTCAAGGGCGAAAAGTCCGACGCCGGTGTTTCTTCGTTCCAGGCGCTGGCCATGTCCATGGCCGGGCGCATGGGTATCGGCAACATCGCCGGCGTGGCCACGGCCATCGCCTTCGGTGGCCCCGGTGCGATCTTCTGGATGTGGGTGATGGGCTTCCTCGGTGCATCCACCTCGTATGTGGAATGCACCCTGGCGCAGATCTACAAGACCAAGGATGCCGAAGGCCGCTACCGTGGCGGCCCGGCGTACTACATTGAAAAGGCGATGGGCCTGAAGTGGTATGCCATGGCCTTCGCCATCGCCACGATCATCGCCGCCGGCTTCCTGATGCCGGGCGTGCAGGCCAATGCCATCGCCGACAGCATCATCAATGCCTGCCGTGGCGGTGCGCTGTGCGGGCCGCTGGATGGCCAGGCCTTCGGCATGGAATCGGTTGCCGCGCTCAAGCTCGGCATCGGCATCGTGGTCGCGCTGCTGCTGGGCGTGGTGATCTTCGGCGGCGTCAAGCGCATCGCCACCTTCGCCGAGATCGTGGTGCCGTTCATGGCGGCGGCCTTCATCCTGATGGCCATCGTCATCATGATCCTCAATGCCGACCAGGTGCCGGAGATGTTCGGCATCATCTTCAACAGCGCGTTCGGCACCCATGCGGCGTTCGGCGCGATGATGGGCCTGGCGATCGAATGGGGCGTCAAGCGCGGCATCTACGCCAACGAAGCGGGACAGGGCTCGGGCCCACACGCGGCGGCGGCCTCGGAAGTCTCGCATCCGGCCAAGCAGGGCTACGTGCAGGCGTTCGCGATCTACTTCGACACCATGATGGTGTGCACCGCCACCGCGTTCCTGATCCTGGCCAGCGGCACCTACAACGTGTACTCGCCGGTGGAAGGCGCGCCTCCGGTGTTCCAGGGCCTGGCCGGCATTCCGGAAGGGGCGGGCTATGCGCAGGCCGGCGTTGAAGCCGTGCTGCCGGGCTGGGGCGCGTCGTTCGTCTCGCTGGCGATCTTCTTCTTCGCCTTCACCACCATCATGGCGTACTACTACATGGCCGAGACCAATCTCAGCTATGTGAACCACAACAAGCACCGTCCGCTGACCGTGTTGTGTCTGCGCCTGGGCATCATCGCCATGGTGGTGTTCGGTGCGTTCCACAACGCGACCCTGGCCTGGGGCCTGGGTGACATCGGCGTGGGCTTGATGGCCTGGTTGAACATCATCGCCATCTTCATCATCCAGAAGCCCGCGATGCTGGCGCTGCGCGATTACGAACGACAGAAGAAGCTGGGCCTGGATCCGACGTTCGATCCCGATGCACTGGGCATCCGGAACGCCGATTTCTGGCGCCAGCGCAAGCAGGAGAACGTGTAAGTGAACAACCCCTGGAACAACCGCCGCCCGTCCGCTCGTCCGCCGCGCGCCACACCGTTGCCGCGCACGGACCTGCCGGCAACGGGTGGCGGTGGACGCGGAGGCAGCGATGAGCTGCGCCTGTACGGCCTGAACGCCGTGCTGGCCGCGTTCGCAGCGCGGCCGCAGGCACTGCGCAAGCTGTATCTGCTGGAGGCCCGGATTCCGCGCCTGCAGCCGCTGTTGAAGTGGTGCGTGGCCAACCGCGTGGGTTACCGAGTGGTCGAGGAGGGCGATCTGAACAAGCTGGCCGGCACTACCCACCACGAAGGTGTGGTGGCCGACGTGCTGCGTGCGCCGACCGTACCGCTGGCGCAGTGGTTGCAGCAGATCGGCGAGGGCCCGTCACTGGCGCTGTGGCTGGATGGCGTAGGCAATCCGCACAACCTCGGCGCGATCCTGCGTTCGGCGGCGCACTTCGGCGCGAAGGCGCTGCTGTTGCCGGCCGGCAGCACGCTGGCGCTGTCCGGTGCGGCTGCCCGCGTGGCCGAAGGCGGTGCCGAAGCAGTGCCGCTGGTGCAGCTGCCTGCGACCCCGCAGGCGATGGCCCAGCTGCGCGATGCTGGCTTCGGTCTGGCGGCCACACTCGTGGATGGGGGTGACGATGTGTTCCGCACGTCGCTGCCGGCGCGTCTGGTCTACGTCATGGGTGCCGAAGGCGAGGGCATGGACCGCGACCTGGCCGGCGACTGTGACCTGCAGGTCTCCATTCCCGGCAGTGGCGCGGTGGAGAGCCTCAATGTGGCCTCGGCCACCGCAGTGCTGCTGGCGCAGTGGGCGAGCCGTCGCGACGGCTGACGGACAGGTCACCGCCATCGGCTGCCAGGACCCGGCCCCCGTGGCCGGGTTTTTTTTGCGCCATGCACCGGCGGGACCACCGCGGACGTCGTGCAGCGTCAAGATGACTTAAGGGAGATAACGTCGTCTTGTGTTGCGTACAGCCTGATTTTTTCGATCAAGCGTGATTTTGAAACTTGCCTCATTGTTGCGCCCCCTTGCTCGACGCAGGTTGGAGTTCCATTCCTGTCAGGCAAGGTGTTTCACATGCATGGTCGTCATCGCTGCGCCCTCGGTGCGCTCCTCTCGCTGTCAAGCCTGCTTGCGTCGGTTGATGCACATGCCAGCGCGCGCAGTCTGGAAGGTGTCAACTTCACGGGTCCGCTGATCACCCCGAATCCGGCAGGCATGCCGAAGGGGAGCGGCTACATCGAACCCTATCTGGTACGTGTCGACAGCCGCGATCACTTCGATGACCGTGGCCAGCGCCAGCGCAGTGGCGAGCGCAGTGGTGGCTGGACGGTGGTGGTGCCCATCGCCTATGGATTGGGCGAGCGGATCACCGGCCAGGTCAACCTGAGCGCGTCGCGCGCCGAATCCGGTGCCGCGCACAGCCGGGGTTTCCGCGCGGGTGACACCACTGCGCGCCTGCAGTATCTGCTGCAGGCGGCCAATGCGGATGGCACCCGGCCCGCGGTTTCAGTGGCGCTCGTGCAGCGCTTCAGCACGGGCAGCCATGACCGCATCACCGGCAATCCGCTCGACGCGCAGGGTGACGGCGTGCAGCGTACCGTCGCCGCACTGGGCGTGCAGCAGGTGGTGTGGTTGGGCAACGAGCGGCCGCTGCGCTGGCGTGCCCAGCTCAGCGCGGGTCCGGCGCCTTCCCGCACGGCCCTCACCGGTGCCAGCGTGTACGGTACCGCCGCGGGCTTCCAGGGCCATATCGCGCGTGGTTCGGTACTGGGCCTGTCGATCGGCGCCGAATACAGCGTCAACCCCCGCTGGGTGGCGGTGATGGAAGTGGCGGCCAGCCGCGAGACCCGGCAACGCCTCAGCGGTTTCGCTCCCGGCGCGGAAGGCGCCATCGCGCGCGTCGACGAATGGCGCCCGGCCAGCCGTACGCTGACTTTCGCCCCCGCGTTGCAGTACCACTTCAGTCCCTCGCTTGGCCTGATCGCCGGCGTGGAGGTCACGGTGGCCGGCCGCAATGCCGCCCGCCTCATCAGCCCCCAGGTCGCCCTGGGCATGTCCTTCTGAGGGGGCGCGATGAACGTCGAATCGATCGTCAATGCCCTTCTCGGCGTGGTGTGGAGCCCTTACCTGGTGGTGCTGTGCCTGCTCGCCGGCCTGTACTTCAGCGTGCGCACCCGCTTCATCCAGCTGCGCGCGCTGCCTGACATGCTGCGCCTGGTGTTCCGCCATGAGCGGTCCGATGCAGGGGTGTCCCCGTTCCAGGCGTTGTCCCTGTCGCTGTCCAGCCGGGTGGGCGTTGGCAATATCGCCGGTGTGGCGATGGCCATCGCCTTCGGTGGTCCCGGTGCGATCCTGTGGATGTGGGTTGTCGCTTTCCTGGGTGCGTCCAGCGCCTTCATCGAATCGACGCTGGCGCAGATCTACAAGGATCGCGATGCCGGTGGCCAGTATCGGGGTGGCCCGGCCTACTACATCGAGAAGGGACTGGGCCAGCGCTGGTATGCGGTGCTGTTTGCACTGGTCGCCGTGCTGGCCGGCGCGATGCTGGCGGGTACGCAGTCCAATGCGATCACCAGCGCGGTGAATGAAGCCTGGGACGTACCGGTCGTGTTCACCACCGGCGCACTGCTGGTTGCACTGGGTGCCATCCTTGTTGGCGGTGTACGCCGCATCGCCGGTGTCGCCCAGTGGCTGGTGCCGCTGATGGCCATCGCCTATCTGCTGGTGGCCGCGATGGTAATGGTGCTCAACGCGGACAAAGTGCCGGAGGTCGCAGCGCTGGTGCTGCGCAGTGCCTTCGGCATGGATGCAGCGTTCGGCGCCATGATCGGCACGGCGATCCAGTGGGGCGTGCGCCGCGGCGTGCTGTCCAACGAAGCCGGCATGGGCAGTGGTGCGCACCCGGCGGCCGCAGCGGAGGTCTCCCATCCGGTCAAGCAGGGCCTGGTGCAGTCGTTCTCGGTCTATATCGACACGATGGTGGTGTGCAGTGCGACCGCCTTCCTTATTCTTTCGACCGGCCTGTACAACGTCTACGACCCGGCGGTGAACGGCGTTCCGGATGATGCGCGTCTGCTGCTGGGCAATCTGCCGGGCGTCGAGGCCGGACCGCGTTTCGTGCAGCACGCGGTGGAATCGGCACTGCCGGGCTTCGGCCGTTCATTCGTGGCGTTGGCCATCCTGCCCTTCGCGTTCACCACCATCCTGGCGCTGTACTACATGGCCGAGACCAACATCAGTTACCTGTGCCGGGACCGCCCGATGCCGTGGGTGATAGGCGGGTTCCAGCTGCTGTTCCTGCTGGCCACCGGCTACTCGGCGCTGAACAGTGCCACGGTCGCCTGGTCGCTGGGGGATATCGGCGTGGGCCTGATGAGCTGGTTGAACATCTTCGCCATCCTGCTGCTGCAGAAGCCGGCGCTGGCCGCGCTGCGCGATTACGAGCACCACCGTCGCTTGGGGACGGATCCCCTGTTCGATCCGCACCGGCTTGGTGTTCGCAACACCTGCGCGTGGGAACGGTAACTGTCCGGGCAGATGGGGTGACCCAGCCTGGTGGGTGCGATCCCCTCTGGTGGGTGCGGACCTCGGTCCGCACCTCCTTTCCCGCTGCACCCGCCGGGCATCGCCCGGCGTGGCCCCCTCACTCGTTCGGCGGTGTGGTCGCTTTGGCTTCACTGCCGAAGTTGCCGTCGGCTTCTGCGGCCAGGTAGGCGAATACGGTGTATGCCGCCACATTCTGCGCCAGCGCCTTCGGGTCGATCTTGTCCAGCGTGTCGTCGGCGGTGTGGTGCAGGTGGAAGTAGTCCGAACCATCCTGTGCCAGCCACGCCCAGGCGCCACCCTTGGCCGCCAGCGGGCCGATATCCGGCCCCGGGCCGCCCTTGTCGGCTGCGTACTCGATGCCCAGCGGCTTCATCACCTCGGCGATCTGCCGGGTCGCTTCGCGCGAGCCTTCCGGGTTTGGCGAGCCGGTATTGAACGCATAGATGCGGCCGGCACCGAAATCGCTCTCGGCAGCCAGCTGGTGCAGCGCCACGTCCTTTGCATGTGCTTCGGCGTAAGCCTTGCCGCCGTACAGCCCCTGCTCTTCGTTGGCGAACGCGATCACCCGGATCGTGCGCTTGGGGGCCTGCTTGAGCTGGCCGATCAGATACCCCGCGGCCATGGTGATGCCGACACCTGCGCCGTCATCGACGGCACCGGTGCCCAGATCCCACGAATCCAGATGGCCACCGATCACCACGACTTCCTTGGGCAGGGTGCGGCCAGTGATCTCGCCGATCACGTTGTAGGAGGTCGCCGTACCGTCCCAGCCGCAGTCCAGCGCGACCTTCACCGTGGTGCTGCCACGTGCCAGCAGGCGTGCCAGCTGGTCGGCATCGGGCACCGACAGGGCCGCGGACGGTACCGGGGTCAGGCCGTCATCGAATCGGGTGATGCCGGTGTGCGGTACGCGATGCGAATCGGTGCCGGCCGAGCGCATCAGGAAGCCGACGGCGCCCTTGCGGATCGCTTCGGACGGTCCCTTGCTGCGGATCGCGCCACCACGGCCGTAGTCGCGGCCATCGCGGAACGGCAGCATCTGGTAATCGACGAAGGCGATCTTGCCCTTCAATGAACCGGCGGGCGCAGCCTGCAGCGCGGCCAGGTCGGCGAAGCGCACGACCTCTGCTTCAACGGTACCGCCCGGGCTGCCACCCAGTGCGGTGATCTGCAGCGGCTGCGGGTTCCTGCCGGTCACGGCGGCGTGTTCGCTGCGGCGCTCCCACTTCGGGAAGGTCACCGGTTCTTTCCAGACCTTGTCGAAACCCAGGGCCTTGAACTTGGCTTCGGCCCAGGCGACCGCACGCGCGTCGGCTTCGCTGCCGGCGATGCGTGGACCGATTTCGGTGGTCAGCGACTCGACCACCTTCCAGCCGGTGTCATCGGCCAGGGCCTGATCGCGCAGCTGCGCGGCCGTGGCCAGCGACGCCGGGGGCAGGGTGGTGGCGCGCGGTGCCGCGAAGGCCGGGGCGGCCAGCAGGGCAAGGGAGGATGCGATGGCAAGGACGCGGCGACGCATGGACAACTCCGGGAAGGGACCAAGCCTTGGAGCTTAACAGTCGTTCAGACGCGCGCATGGGCGGGAGGTCATGTCCGGAGCGAACGCTGTTTTCCGCCACGTCCGGCAAAGCGAAAGCCCCGCCGGAGCGGGACTTTCACATGCGGCGGCCTCGCCGGGTACGGCCCGGCGCTACGCCTTACTTCTTCAGGCTGTCGCGGATCTCGCGCAGCAGCACCACTTCCTCGGCCGGGGCGGCGGGAGCGGCTTCCTTCTTGCGCGACAGACGGTTGATGACCTTGATCACCAGGAAAATGGCGAACGCAACGATCACGAACTGGATCAGGGTGTTGATGAAATCACCGTAGCCGATCACCACCGCCGGAATCTCCTTGCCGTCCGGCCCGATGCGTGCCGGCGACAGCGTCCACGCCAGCTGCGAGAAGTCCACCTTGCCGATCAGCAGGCCCAGCGGCGGCATGATGATCTTCTCGACCAGTGCAGTGACGATCTTGCCGAAGGCGGCGCCGATCACCACGCCGACGGCGAGGTCGATGACGTTGCCGCGCATCGCGAATTCCTTGAATTCGGTGAGCACTCCCATGTGTTTTCTCCTGTGGGGGATGTGGACAGCGCGCAGAGTAGCGCAGGTGGTGTCAGCCGGCGATCACGCCGTGGCGCTCGGCCACGTTTTCCAGGCGCGCGCTGAAACGGTCGCCCGGCTTCAGTGCGGCCACTCCGGACGGCGTGCCCATGAACACCAGGTCACCGGCGCGCAGCTGCCACAGCTTGGACAACTCGTGCAGGATTTCCGGCACGTTCCAGATCATCTGGTCCAGCAGGGCCTGCTGGCGCACTTCGCCGTTGACTTCCAGCGACAGGTTCAGCGCCGCCAGATCGCCCACTTCGCCGGCATGCACGATCTCGCTGATCGGTGCGGAGGCATCAAAGCCCTTGGCGGCATCCCAGGGATGGCCCTTCTCCTTGGCGGCCGCCTGCAGATCGCGGCGGGTCAGGTCCAGGCCGACGGCATAGCCGTACACCAGCGCTTCGGCATCGGCCACGGGAAGCTCGCCGGCCGGGGCATCACGACCGATGGCCACCACCAGCTCCACTTCGTGATGCAGGTTGGCCGTCGCGGGCGGATAGGGGATGGCATCGTCATGGCCGACCACCAGCGCATCGGCAGGCTTGCTGAAGAACATCGGCCGGCCGCGGTCGTCGGCCGCCGGCACCGCGGCTCCCATTTCGCGCGCATGGTCGGCAAAGTTGCGACCCACGCAGTAGACGCGGTGCACGGGGAAGCTGCCACCGCCCACCACCGGAACACGCGGCGTGGCAGGTGCAGGGATCACATCGGAAACATCGGACATGCGGGCATCCAGGAAGGGAATGCCCGCAGTCTAGAACGCATGGCGCCCGCCGTCAGCGGGCACGCCGGCCGGCAGGGCTCAGCGCGAGGCCGGCAGCACCGGCTTGCGCACCACCCGGTACTCGCCCTCGACCACGGTCGGGTCGGCCGGTCGGGCTGCACCCGCCTTGCGCGAGGCCAGCAGCTTCCACGCCAGGCCGACCAGGATCATCGCCGCACCGACGAACACGCCGATGAACACCATCGCGGCCAGGATCGCCAGGCCGAGCAGGCCCACGGCAACGCGCACCAGCGGGTGACGCGGCTTGCGCGGCGCGAACAGGGTGCGGAACTGGTTGAAGGCGGAATCGCGATTGAACATGGCGGCTCGATAGGCTGGGAAATCAGCGAAACCAGAGTATCGGGAGCCCGCACTGTCATTGAGTGAAAAACTCGTTAAATATAGCCTGTGCTTATTACGAATCAATGACTTGTGTTCATCCTGCAGCCAGTCACCTGAGCAGGCGTGCGACAATGCTTCTTTACTGTCCGAGCCTTCGCCATGACTGCCGCTGTTGCCCTGATCGCCCTTGATGCCATTGCCGATGGTGCGTTTGCCGAGGTCGAAGCAGTGGTCGAGGGCGATGCCGAGTCGTTGCTGCTGTATCGCGACGGCGCACAGGTGCGCGCCTTCCTGAACATCTGCCCGCATGCCGGCCGTCGCCTGGACTGGGCGCCGGGGCAGTTCCTGAAGAGCCGCGAGGGGCATCTGGTCTGCGCCGCCCACGGCGCCTCGTTCGCGTTGGACAGCGGTGACTGCATCGCCGGCCCCTGCAAGGGCGACCGCCTGCGCGCGGTGCCGGTGGACGTGCGTGATGGGCAGGTCTACCTGGCCTGAGGCCGGCTAGGGGGCGGCTCCGTTTTCCGTAGGAGAACGGCTCTGACCCATCAAGCCAGGAGCAGTCGAGCATGGCTCGACTCTGCAAAGGCATCCACGCATGGCGTGGATCTACCGTGTCGACCAAGGTCGACACCTACCAAAGCGGTGCACGACGCGGTTCTGGCAGATCGCAGAAATCTGTCGGACCCACCCCGCCATCCCACGAAATGCACGCTTTTGCCGTTGAGGTTGCCGGCCAGCGGCCGGCACTACTGGGGTGCAGGGCGCAGCCCTGCCGATGAACCCGACCCTCAGAACATCAGGTTGATCATCAGCACCACCACACAGGTGTAGATCAGCGACAACGGTCCGCCGACCCGCCACATCTCGCGCGGGGTGTAGTTGGCCGGGCCGGTGATCATCGAGATGACCGGATTGGACGCCGTCATCAGATTGTTGGAGGCCGACAGCGCCACGATCAGTGCGAACGCGGTGGGGTTGCCACCCGCCGCCAGCGCCAGATTCACCGCGATGGGCACCATCACGATGGTTGCGCCGACATGGCTGATCACCAGCGAGAACACCGTTGTCAGCAGCGCCAGGGCCAGCTCCAGCACCCACACCGGTATGCCGGTGGGGAGCTTGTCGATGGTATGGCCGGCGACCCAGGCCGCCGCGCCGCTGGAGTCCATCGCCCAGCCGAGCGGGATCAGTCCGGCCATCATGAACACGGTTTTCCAGTTGATCGAGGCATAGGCCTCGTCCATCCGCAGCACGCCCGTCAGCAACATGCCGGCCACGCCGGTCATCAGGGTCAGCGCTACCGGAAGCTTGCTGGTCAGCGCGATCAGGATCGTCAGCGCGAAGATCGCCATGGCGATCTTGAACTTGTGCGGGCGCTGTTCGCCGGTCGGGTAGTCGGTGACCACCACGAAGTCACGGCTCTTGGCGGCCTGCGCCAGGTCGGTCCAGATGCTGTGGAAGACCAGCATGTCGCCAGCGCGCAGCTGCACGTCGCGCACGTCCTCGCGGATCACCTGTTTGTCGCGGTTGATCGCCAGCAGGCTGATGCCGCGCTCCTTGCGCAGGCGCAGGTCGGCCGCACTCTTGCCGATCACGTTCGAGGTCGGCGGCACCACCGCCTCGGAAATGCCGGCGCGGCTGGGATTGAACAGGTCGCCCAGGTGCTTCAGCCGCGAGGACATGCGCAGGAACTGGTTCTGGGCGAAATCGCCGATCTGCTCGCGAGGACCCATCGCGCCCAGCACACTGCCCACCCAGATGCGCATTTCCGCCGGTGGCGCCAGCCGCGTATCGTTGCCGGTCTTCAGCGCCAGCAGCAGCGGCGCGTCATGCAGGCTCTCGGCCTCGCCCAGGGTCATGCCGACCAGCGGGCTTTCGGCGGTGACCACCAGTTCGAACACATCGCCTTCGATGCCGTAGGTCTTGGCGAAGTAGCTCTCGGTACGGGCCGGGGTGACCCCATCGTTGACCAGGGTCTCTTCCTCGATCAGCTTGCGGTCGCCGTAATAGCGGAAGTACAGCAGCGAGGCGATCAGCAGCGCCACGCCGATCGGCAGCGGCGCGAACATGCGCAGCGGCTCGATGCTGGCCAGGCCGGAGGGCAGGTTGTTGTTGGCCGAGGCCAGCAGGTCGTTCAGCAGGATCAGCGGCGAGTTGCCGACCATGGTCAGCGCACCGCCCATCACGATCGCCGCCGAGATCGGCAGCAGCAGCCGCTGCATGGTCAGCCCGGTGCGTGCCGCCAACCGCGAGGCGACCGGCAGGTACAGCGCCATCACCGACGGGTTCTGCATGAAGGACGAGTTCAGGCCGGCGATGGCCGTGGTCATCATCAGCAGGCGCTGCTCGATGCCATGTCCGCGTCGCAGCAGCCAGGCCGCGAGCCGGTTCAGTGCGCCGGTGCGGTCAAGGCCCGCACCGAGGATGGTGGTGGCGATGATGCTCATCACCGCGTTGCCGGAGAAGCCGCCGAAGATTTCCTCCGGGGCGATCAGGCCGGTCACACCCAGTACCACCAGCACCACCAGCGCGACGACGTCGGCGCGGATCCGCTCGAACAGGAACATCGCCATCGTGAAGCCGACCAGCCCGAGTACGAGCTTCATGTCGTTGGTCAGCGTCAGCGCGGTATCCATGTGGGGCGCGGCGTCCTCGGGCGATCGTCAGGTGCGGTCGTACAACAGGTCCCAGACGCCATGGCCGAGCTTCTGGCCGCGGGTCTCGAAGTGGGTCTGCGGCCGCCATTCCGGGCGCGGCACGCTGCCCCGTGGACCGGCCCGGTTGACCAGGCCGGCGGTCGCATCGAGCACGTCCCACATCTGTTCGGCGTAGTCTTCCCAGTCGGTGGCGCAGTGCAGGCGGCCGCCCGCACGCAGCTTGCGCACCAGCAGCTCTGCGAAGGCCGGCTGCAGCAGGCGGCGCTTGTTGTGGCGCTTCTTGTGCCACGGGTCCGGGAAGTAGATGCGCACTTCATCGAGCGCGCCATCGGCGATCTCGTTCTGCAGTACTTCCACCGCGTCATGGTGGTACAGGCGCACGTGGTCGGCGTTGTCGTCGGCCAGGGCGTTCAGCAGGCGGCCGACACCGGGCGCGTGCACTTCGATGCCGATGTAGTCGCGCGACGGGTCATGCTGGGCAGCAAAGCGCAGTGCAGCGCCGTTGCCGAAGCCGATCTCCAGCACCTTGTGCGCCGGGCGACCGAAGGTGGCGTCCAGGTCGCGCGGCTGGCCGCTGTAATCCAGGCCGAAGCGCGGCCAGCGTTCGTCGAACGCGCGCTGCTGGGCAGGCGTGAAGCGGCCCTGGCGCAGCACGAAACTGCGCACCTCGCGGCGCCCCTCGCTGACGGTGAACGGCTTGGGCGGGGCCTTGGACCCAGCGCTGTCGAAAGGATTGGTCATCAGCCGATCAACCCATCCACCGGCGACGACGCGCTGGCGTAGCGCTTGCGCGGGATGCGCCCGGCCAGGAACGCTTCACGTCCGGCCTCGACCGCCTTGCGCATCGCACTGGCCATCAGCACCGGGCTGCGCGCGCCGGCAATGGCCGTGTTCATGAGCACGCCATCGCAGCCCAGCTCCATCGCGATCGCCGCATCCGATGCCGTACCGACGCCGGCATCGACGATGATCGGCACCCGGGCGTCTTCGATGATCTGCAGCAGGTTGTACTTGTTCTGGATGCCCAGGCCCGAACCGATCGGCGCGGCCAGCGGCATCACCGCAGCGCAGCCGATCTCTTCCAGGCGCTTGGCCAGGATCGGGTCGTCGGAGGTGTAGACCATGACCTCGAAGCCATCCTTGACCAGCTGTTCGGCGGCCTTGAGGGTCTGCATCACGTCCGGGTACAGGGTCTTCTGGTCGCCCAGCACTTCCAGTTTGGTCAGGTTGTGGCCGTCCAGCAGTTCACGGGCCAGGCGGCACGTGCGCACCGCGTCTTCGGCGGTGTAGCAGCCGGCGGTGTTGGGCAGGATGGTGAAGCGCTCCGGCGGCAGCACGTCCAGCAGGTTCGGCTCGCCGGGGTTCTGCCCGATGTTGGTGCGGCGGATGGCCACGGTGACGATCTGGGCGCCAGCGGCCTCGGTGGCCAGGCGGGTTTCTTCCAGATCCTTGAACTTGCCGGTGCCGGTGAGCAGCCGCGAGCCGTAGGTCTTGCCGGCGATCACCAGCGAATCGGGGGAGACATGAACGTTCATGGCGCGATTATCGCTTATCCGCCTGAAGATGGGGTCGTCACTTCGATGCTGCTGGCAGGCAGGTGCGGGGTCGCACCGGGCCATGCCCGGCGAGCGCGCAGCGTGGGCGTCGTGCCTCAACCCCCACCCAGGGCGTGCACGATCTCCACCACGTCACCTTCGGCAAGGCGATGCTCGCCATGGCGGCTGCGGCTGACGATCTCGCCATTGACCTCGACCGCCACCCGGCGCTGCAGCAGCTGCTCGGCCTCGAGCAGGTCATGGAGGGTTGCCGAAGCGTGCAGGGTGCGGGGTTCGCCGTTGAGCTGGATGTTCATGGCGGCATTGTCGCGTATGGCCCGTCAGGACGGAAACCATCCGTTCCTCCGCACGGCGCCCGCATCGGCGCAGCCTGCGATTGGCGGGCTGCGCGGCAATTCATGCGGCGGCGCAGCGTGAGCAATCGTCGGTGCGGTGAAACCATTCACCGTGCGCCGGCGTACGCACGCCGGATCCTCAATGACGTCCCCACAGGAGTTCTTTACATGCTGCTCAGCAAACGCCCGATCCGCTCCCTGATGGCGGCCGCGATCGCACTGGCCGCGGTTCCGGCCATGGCAGGCGAATCCCCTTACTCGCACGCGGTGTTCTTCGGCGACAGCCTGACCGACGCGGGCTATTTCCGGCCGCTGCTGCCCCCGGCAACACAGCAGGTCACCGGCCAGTTCACCACCAATCCGGGCTGGGTCTGGTCGCAGCAGGTCGCCAACTACTACGGCCTGAACGGTACGCCCAACGGCAACGGCCAGAACGGCGACAACTATGCCGCCGGCGGTGCGCGCGTGTCGGTGGAGGTCACTGGTGCCCTGGGGCCCATTCCGTCGCTGAAGACGCAACTCACCCGCTACCTGGCCGCAAATGGCGGCAAAGCCGATGCCAACGCGCTGTACACCGTCTGGGGCGGCGCCAACGACCTGTTCGCGGCCGCTGCGGCGCCGGCACAGGCGCAGGCCATCATCGGCGCGGCCGTCACCGACCAGATCGCCCTGATCGGCGCGCTGAAGCAGGCGGGCGCCCAGTACGTGCTGGTGCCGAACCTGCCCAACGTCGGCCTGACGCCGTCCTTCCGTGGCCCCAATGCCGCCGCCGCCACCGCGCTGTCGGCCGGCTACAACAACGCCCTGTATGGCGGGCTGAAGCAGGCGGGCATCGAATTCATCCCGTTGGATACCTTCACCGTGCTCAGTGAAGTGGCCGCCAATCCGGCGATGTACGGTTTCACCAACGTCACCAGCACGGCCTGCACCATCGATCCGGCCAATTCGACGCAGAGCATCATCGGCTGCAACCCGACGTCCTACGTCAGCCCCGATGCCGCGAAGACCTACCTGTTCGCCGACGGCGTGCATCCGACCACGGCAGGCCATGCACTGCTGGGCCAGTACGCGGTATCCGTGCTGGAAGGCCCGCGCCTGCAGCAGGTGCTCAGCCATTCGGCGCAGACCATCGGCCGTTCGCGCGCCGACCAGGTCGGCATGCATCTGGGCGGTCGTCCGGCTGACGGCCTGTCGTGGTGGGGCGGTGTGCGCGGCGACATGCAGCGTTATGACCACGCCGATCTCTACGACGGCCTGGCGCCGGCCGGCCTGTTCGGTGTCGACTGGTCGCGTGACGGCATGGTCTTTGGCGGCTTCGGTGGCTATGGACGCATGGATGCCGATTTCGGCAACAGCCGCGGCGATTACACCCAGTCCGACACCACGCTGGGCCTGTTCGCTGGCTGGTACGGCGAGCGTGCCTGGGTCAACGGGCAGGTCAGCTACAGCTGGCTCGACTACGACGTGACCCGCAAGGTGCAGCTGGGTCCGGCCACCCGTGAGCATGGCGGTTCGGCAGATGGCAGCAATCTCACCGCCGCCATCAATGCGGGGTACGAGTTCGGCACCGAGGGCGGCTTCCGCCACGGTCCGGTGGCTGCCGTGATCTGGCAGAAGGTGAAGATCGACGGCTATACCGAGAGCGCCGACGCCGGCACGCTGGCCACTGCGCTGGGTTACAACAACCAGGAGCTGGACTCCACTGTCGGTCGCATCGGCTGGCAGGCGCGCTTCGATGGCGGCACCTTCAAGCCCTACGTGCAGGCCACCTACGACCACGAGTTCGAAGACACCAAGCAGGCCAGCGCCTGGCTGCAGTCCCTGCCGGAGCTGGGCAGCTACCGCGTGCCGGGCCTGAAGTTCGACAAGGATTACGCCACCGTGGTGCTGGGCGCCCGCACGGAGCTGTTCGGGCTGCAGAGCAACATCGGCCTGAGCACCTCCACCGCGCAGAAGCGTGCACGTGACGCGACGCTGTTTGCCAGCTTCAGCGGCAGTTTCTGACGAACGCACCTTCCCAGGCCCCGCAAGGGCCTGGGAAGGCTGCATGGCAGCGTCGGGCCATGCCCGGCGCATGCGGTGGCCACCATTGCGCAACACCGGCCCGACCGCATAGACTTTCACCACGCGACGCGGGCGTAGCTCAATGGTAGAGCTGTAGCTTCCCAAGCTACTGACGTGGGTTCGATTCCCATCGCCCGCTCCATCTTCCGCAACGATGCGTGTGTTTTCCGGATCGGCCGCGAACCTGGATGTTTCCCCTTTTGCATCTTTCTGTGCCTGCCGGCTCTGTGAGTCGGTGAAGCGTGGGCGCTTCCCGTGCTTGCCGATGGTCTGGCGGGGCGATAAGCCGGTAAAGTGCGGCAACATTCAAGCCAGTGGCAGGGGGGGGGAATGCGGAATCGGATTCTTGCGGTTGCGTTGATGGGTATTGCGGCGGCGTGCACGCCGACCGAAGAAGATGCAAGAAAACAGAAGGTCGAGGCTGATCGGGCCATAGCGGAGGCGGGGGTCCGTCGGGCGCTGAAGGATCCTGACTCGGCAAAGATCGTCATCCGTCAGGCGTTTGCGATGTTCGACGGTACGATTGTCTGCGGGATGGTCAACGCGAAGAACAGCTTCGGCGGCTACACGGGCGACCGCGCGTTCATGATCAACGTCAATGCGGATGGCAGTACCGGTGCGCCCTCCGTTGCGCAGGACGACGTCAGCAGCGCGGTATCCGTGGAAATGTGCGATTTCCAGCGGGACTATGCCGCACAGCCTGGCCACGTCGGCAAGGCGGTCACGCCGGAGCAGTCCAGAGAGCTTTTGGCGGCCTACACCAAGAGGGTGCGGGAGGTCGTTGCACGGATCAATATGGGCCGATAGAACGCGGCAGCCGCAGCCCGACGGCATCGGTGTCGGGCTGTTGCTGGCTGGACTGTGGCGCCCTGTCCCGGCAACCACGCGGCATCATCCGCCCGCCACACGGCCGCGCTATGCTGCGCGCCTGCCGATCGATCCCGCCGCGATGAAGCTCGCCATCCTGTCCCGCAACAGCTCCCTGTATTCCACCCGCCGGCTGGTCGAGGCGGGGCGTGCGCGCGGCCACACGGTGCGCATCCTCGATCCGCTGCGCTGCTACATGCGCATCGCTGCCGACGGATTCTCGATGCACTACAAAGGGCGGCCGATGACCGGTGTGGACATGGTCATTCCGCGCATCGGTGCGTCGATCACGCGCTATGGCACTGCGGTCCTGCGCCAGTTCGAGCTGATGGGCGCGCGTACGCCCAATCCGTCCGACGCGATCCTGCGCTCGCGCGACAAGCTGCGCGCGCATCAGCTGCTGGCGGCCAAAGGCATCGACATGCCGGTCACGGTGTTCGGCGACAACCCCGATGACACCGTCGATCTGCTGTCGATGCTGGGGCCGCCGCCGCATGTGGTGAAGCTCAACGAGGGAACGCAGGGGCGCGGCGTGATCCTGACCGAAAAGGCCAGTGCCTCGCGCGGGATCGTCGAGGCGCTGCGTGGCCTGTATGCCAACTTCCTCATGCAGGAGTTCATCGGAGAAGCCAAGGGGGCCGATCTGCGCTGTTTCGTGGTCGGCGACCAAGTGGTGGCCTCGATGCAGCGGCAGGCGCCTGAAGGCGACTTCCGCTCCAACCTGCACGCCGGCGGCACCGCCGTGGAGGCCAAGGCCAGCCGCGCCGAACAGCAGGTCGCGGTGCGCTCGGCCAAGGCTCTGGGGTTGTCGGTCTGCGGCGTCGACCTGATCCGCTCGCAGCGGGGCCCGCTGGTGCTGGAGGTCAACTCGACCCCGGGCCTGGAAGGCATCGAGGCAGCCTGCGGGGTGGACGTGGCCATGCGCATCATCGAGCACGTCGAGAAGCTGAAAAAATCCTGATTTTTCAGTAAGTTGAGATTCTCCTTGGGCGGCGAGACGCTGCTTTAACATGCCTTTAATCGGTGCGGGCGTAGGCTTCAGCGAACCGCAGCTCTGCCTCTCAGCAGGATCGGTATCGGGATACGACTTCAGGCCCAGGCGGGTGCACCGCCTGGGCCTTTTTTATGCGCGTCCGTAGGCCACGCGCCACTTGTGGCGACCCAGGGGCGCTCGTAGAGTTGGGCCTTCGTTCCGATGGACCGGGAGGTAGGCGATGTACCGCATCACGATGATCGCGTTGTTGCTGTGCGTGTCGGGCGCTGCTGTCGCCAAGACAGAGAAGAGCGCCCTGCAGATGGATCGCCAGGCTCCAGTTGCCGGCCAGGTCCAACAGGTCGAGAAGGCGCTGCAGGCGCCGGAGTACGCCGAACTGAGCGCCGATGACCGCAGCCAGATCCAGCAGGCGCTGGCCCGCATCACTCAGCGCATGGGGGACCGGCAGCGGGTCGATGAGCTGCCGCCGCACGTACAGGCGCAGGTGTTCAACGACCAGGAGCGGGTCAACCAGCTGCTCGCCCGCGCGCACGACGACAGCCGCCAGGTCTGCACCTACCAGCGCACCACCGGCAGCAACATGCCCAAGGGCCGTTGCCTCACTGTCGCCGAACGTCGCCGCATCGAAGAAAAGGGCAAGGCGCTGATCAATGACCAGCGCACGTTCAACAATCTCAACCCTGCCAGCAACCGGTAGGCCGTCCGCCGCCCCCACGCGTGGCACTTGCTGGCGTGAAGGTGGTGCGAATACAGTCGGCTCTCAACTCAGACAAGGATCCGTTTGCCATGAAGTCCCTCCTTTTGCCTGCGCTCCTGTTCTCCGGATTGGCCCTGGCCGCCACCGCTTCCGCATCCAAGCAGGGCGGCGAGGTCTTTGCCTCCGGCAAGCCGCTGCAGCAGCAGCTCGAGCGCATCGAAGTCGAACTCAACGACGGCGAGACTTACAGCGAGCTGACGATGGCCGACCGTAGCCGGGTCCGCGAAGCGCTGGTGCGCCTGCGCGCTGCCGTGGAGCAGTACCCGAACCGAGATCTGATGCCTGAACGGGTACGAACCGATGTCATCAACGACCAGCAGGTCGTGAACACGGTTTTGACACAGTCACGTGAAGATAGTCGTCTAATATGCCAACGTGAGAAAGCCACGGGTTCGAACCGGCACACGACGCAGTGCATGACTGTCGCCGAGCGCGCCCGGCAGAAGGACAAGGCACAGCGTGACATGGGCCAGGCCCAGCGCGTCGGAAAATTCGTCAACTAGAGGTGACAGTGAGAATCCTGGTAATCGAAGACAACAGCGACATTGCGGCCAATCTGGGCGACTACCTCGAGGACCGGGGCCACACCGTGGACTTCGCCGCCGATGGCGTGACCGGACTGCATCTGGCCGTAGTGCACGAGTTCGACGCGATCGTGCTGGATCTCAACCTGCCGGGAATGGACGGAATCGAGGTCTGCCGCAAGCTTCGCAACGAAGCGCGCAAGCAGACCCCGGTGCTGATGCTGACCGCTCGTGACTCGCTGGACAACAAGCTGGCGGGTTTTGATTCCGGTGCGGACGACTACCTGATCAAGCCGTTCGCGTTGCAGGAAGTGGAAGTGCGTTTGAACGCGCTGTCCCGACGTGGCAAGGGGGTGCAGACCCGCGTGCTGGAAACCGGCGACCTGGAGTACAACCTGGACACGCTGGAAGTGCGCCGCCAGGGCAAGCTGCTGCAGCTCAACCCGACCGCACTGAAAATCCTGCAGGCGCTGATGGAAGCGGCGCCGGCCGTGGTCACCCGCCAGGAACTGGAAACCCGCGTGTGGGGCGAGGAGCTGCCCGACTCGGATTCGCTGCGCGTCCATATCCACGGTCTGCGTGCCGTGGTCGACAAGCCGTTCGAAGTGCCGCTGATCCAGACCCGCCATGGCATCGGATACCGCATCGCCACCCCGGAAAGCTGATCCCGTGGCAACCAAGGGGGAGCGCCGGCGCACGCCGTATCGGCGCCGCCTGCGCAGTCGAATCATCGTGTCATTCGTGTTGTTGGGCTTCTGCCTGACAACACTGTTCGCGTTCGCTACCAACTGGGCACGCCTGCGCGTGGAGAACCAGCTGGTGGAGGAGCTGATGAACCGCAACATCGACGAGTATGCGCGGCGCTATTACGAGCATCCCGGGCACAACCCGGATGCGCCGGTGCTGCAGATCCGGGCGTACGCGTATTCCAAGGACAAGTTCGACCGGGTGCGCGAAGAGCGCGCGCAATGGGCGGGCTTTGCCGATGGCATCCACAGCGTCAGTGGCGATGAACACGGAGAGCCCTATTCCTACAAGCTGGCCGTGCGAAAAACGCCCGACGCTTGGTTCTTCCTCGCCTATGACATGACCGACAGCATGCGCGGTGGCAAGCAGCTCAACCGCGCACTGGTGCTGTCGGTGCTGGTGTTCAGCCTGCTGTCGCTGGTGCTGGGCTGGTGGTCGGCCTCGAAGGTGATGAAGCCGGTATCGGACCTGGCGGCCCGCCTGCGCGCCTACCGGGGCGGCACCAGCGAGCCTGAGCCGCTGGCGCCGCGCTTCCCCGACGACGAAGTGGGCCAGCTGGCCCAGGCGCTGGACGACTACTCCTCGCGATTGACCGAAGTGGTGCAGCGCGACCGTGAGTTCAATGCGGACGTCAGCCACGAACTGCGCACGCCGCTGGCGGTGATCCGCGGTGCCACCGAGCTGCTGCTGACCCGTCCCGGCCTGGATGAAAAGGTGCTGCAGCGCCTGCAGCGCATCCAGCGTGCCGAGCAGCAGTGCAGTGATCTGATCGGCGCTTTGCTGCTGCTGTCGCGGAACGAGCGGGGGCAGGGCACCAGCAATGTTGCCCGCGTGGCCGAGCAGCTGCTGGACGCGCACCGCGCGCAGCTGGGTGGCAAGCCCCTTGAACTGGCACTGGAGGGCGAGCGCAACCTGGTGATCGATGCGCCCGAGGCCGCGCTTTCGGTGGCGCTGGGCAACCTCATCGGCAACGCGGTGAAGTACTCGCAGGATGGCGAAGTGCGCGTGCACGTAGGGTCCAACTCGGTCTCGGTCACCGACAGTGGTCCGGGCCTGAGCGAGGAAGATGCGGCCAAGCTGTTCCAGCGCGGTTACCGCGGTACGCACGCGGGCCACTCGCAGGGCGGCGGCATCGGCCTGTCGATCGTCAGCCGCCTCTGCGACCTGTACGGCTGGCAGGTCAGCGTGCGCCCCGGGGGCGAGCGCGGCGTGATCGCAACGCTGACGTTCTCGCCCAGGCCGCTGTAGCAGATCCTTTGCCTGCCGAGCAGGGCCCGGCCCTACAGGGACGCCTCTTCCAGGGCGTCGCTGTCGCTAACGGCATGAACGTATCTGTTCTGCACGGCCAGACACCCGGCGCGCGCACGCTCTGCCGCGTCCACTGCGTGTCCGATCTCACGGTTCCGGGTAGTCATAGGGCAGTTGACGCTTTTACCTCCTGATTGCCAGACGTGCAGATGGCCAAGATGCCAGTCCGCGCACTTTGCCGGCTGCCAGGAGCATCGCCATGTCGCATCGCATCCGCTACCCCAACCTGCATCAACTGGTCGGTGACTCGATCAGCCAGTTGTCTCCGGACGTCGCCCAGCGCGTCGAGGACGTACTGTCCCGCTGCGACGGCCATATGCCGGCCCAGCAGACGCCAATCGACGCCGGCGGCGTCAGCGCCGACGCAGTGCAGCCTGCCGATCTCAGGCGCGCCGTCGAAGGTCTCGGCACCCTGACCCGGGTGATGTACGCCGCGCACATCGCGCGCACGCGGGGCGGCCAGCAGAACGTGCTGCCACCGGGCGCGATGGAAGGGCTGATTCTGGCCGCGCGGGAACTGACGTGTCACGTGCAGCAGCAGCTGCAGGCCGAGAGAATCAGGGGGACAGCCACATTGCAGTGATGGCCGGGGACGCCGCAACGACGATTCTGCAACGCCGGGCACGTGCCCGGCGGGTCAGCTCGCGGCCAGCGCCAGATAACGCTGGTGCAGCGCCTCCACCTGCGCCTGCAGGTCGTCCGGCTGCCCATCGTTGACCACCACGTCATCGGCCAGTGCCCGGCGCTGCGCGCGGCTGGCCTGGGCGGCGATCATCTGGTCGGCCAGGGCGGCGTCGATGCCATCGCGCTGCATCAGCCGGGCGTGCTGTACGGCTTCGGGTGCATCCACCAGCAGTATCCGGTCCAGCCATGGATAGGCCTGGCGGCCGCCCACCTCGGTCAGCAGCGGAATCGCAGCAATGGCGTAAGGGCTCGGCGCCTGCGTGCACTGCTGCTGCATCAACAGGCGGATGGCGGGGTGGGTGATGGCTTCCAGTGCCGTCCGTTCGGCCGGGTCAGCGAAGACATGGGTGCGCAGGCGCGCCCGGTCCAGGCTGCCATCGGCCAGCAGCATGTCCGTGCCGAACCGGTCGGCAATGCGGGCCAGTGCCGGGCTGCCGGTGGCCACCACCGCGCGGGCGGCCAGATCGGCGTCGGCCACCACGATGCCCAGCGCTTCGAAGCGCCGCGTCACTTCGCTCTTGCCGGCCGCGATGCCGCCGGTCAGGCCGACC
The DNA here is from genome assembly GCF_030053245.1 of Stenotrophomonas sp. RS-48. Lineage (NCBI taxonomy): Bacteria > Pseudomonadati > Pseudomonadota > Gammaproteobacteria > Lysobacterales > Lysobacteraceae > Stenotrophomonas > Stenotrophomonas sp. RS-48. The sequence goes on along the minus strand of NZ_JASGBV010000065.1, from coordinate 30,800 downwards.
ACGTAGCGGCTCACGGCGGCCCCCTCAGCGCAGGCCGCTCAGGGCCAGGTAGCGCTCCACCAGCGGTTCGCCCCACATGAAGAACAACCAGCCGGCGATGGCCAGGTACGGGCCGAACGGAATCGGCGTGGCGCGATCGCGTCCCCGGCTGTAGAGCCAGATCGAACCGACGATGGCGCCGATCACCGAGGACAGCAGGATGATCGGCAGGATGCCCTTCAGGCCGCACCAGGCGCCGAGCGCCGCCAGCAGCTTGAAGTCACCATGGCCCATGCCCTCCTTGCCGGTTAGCTGCTTGAACAGCCACCAGACCGTCCACAGCGACAGATAGCCCACGGCCGCGCCGACCAGGGCCGGCTTGGCGGGCATGTACAGATTGTCGATGCTGCCGATCAGGCCCAGCCACATCAGGGGCAGGGTCAGCTGGTCGGGCAGCAGCTGGGTGCGCAGGTCGATGCCGGACAGCGCGATCAGGAAACAGGTCAGCACGATGGCGCCGAAGCCCTGCCAGCCGAAGCCGAACTGCCACACGCAGGCCAGCACCAGCAGGGCGGTCATCGCTTCCACCAGCGGGTACTGCAGCGAGATCGGCGCCTTGCAGTGGCGGCATTTGCCCCCCTGGATCAGCCAGCTGAACAGCGGGATGTTCTCGTACCAGGACAGCTTGTGCTTGCAGTGCGGGCAGTGCGACGGCTCGACCACGATGCCCGGCGGCGGCGGCTCGTAGAAGTCCGGTTCCTCCAGCACTTCGCGCGCATCGCGCTTCCACTGCCATTCCAGCCGCTTGGGCAGGCGCAGGATGACAACATTGAGGAAACTGCCCAGCAGCAGTCCCAGTCCGGCCGCGGCGGGGTAGCCGAGGCCGGGGTGCTGGTCGAGAAAAGCCATGTATTTTTATCCGACGACGGCGCCCAGTTTGAAGATCGGCAGGTACATCGCAATGACCAGGCCGCCGACAATGGTACCAATGAACACCATAATCATCGGTTCCAGCAGGCTGCTCAAGGCATCCACGGCGTTGTTGACCTCCTGCTCGTAGTATTCGGCGACCTTGAACAGCATGGTGTCAAGGGCGCCGGCCTCCTCGCCGATGCCGGTCATCTGGATCACCATGTGCGGGAACAGGTTCAGCTGCTTCATCGCCATGTTGACCGGATAGCCGACCGAAACGTCGTCGCGCATGCGCAGCACCGCCTCGCCGTAGACCTTGTTGCCGGTGGCGCCGGCGACGATGCCCAGGGCCTCCACCAGCGGCACGCCGGCCTTGAAGGTCACCGCTGTGGTGCGGGAGAAGCGGGCGATCGCACTGTTGTGCATGATCTGGCCGATCACCGGCACCTTCAGGATCAGCCGGTCAACGGTGTGCTGCATCTTCTCCGATCGCCGGTAGGTCATGGCGATCGCCACCACCGCGCCGATGGCGACGATGGCGATCAGCCACCACCACGACACCATGAACCGCGACAGGTTCACCACCATCTGGGTGAATGCCGGCAGGTCGGCACCGAAGCTCTGGAAGACTTCCTCGAACTGCGGGACCACCCAGACCAGCAGGATCGTGCTGACCAGGAACGCCACCACCAGCACCATGGCCGGGTAGAACAGCGCCTTCTTGATCTTGCCCTTCAGCGCCTCCAGGTTTTCCTTGTAGGAGGCGATGGTGTCCAGCACGGTCTCCAGCACGCCGGCGCTTTCGCCGGCCCGTACCAGGTTGCGGTAGAGCTCATCGAACTGCACCGGATGCTTGCTGATGGCCTCGTACAGCGACGAGCCGCCCTCGATGTCGGTGCGGATCGTGTCCACCATCTTCTTCATGCGCGGGTTCTTGTGCCCGCTGCCGATGATCTCCAGCGCCGACACGATCGGCACGCCGGACTTCATCATGGTGGCCATCTGCCGGCTGAAGAACGCGATGTCCTTCGGCGAGACCGGCTTGCCGGCCGCACCGAACAGCGGCTTCGGCTTGGGCTTGACCTGGCCCGGGCTGATGCCCTGTTTGCGCAGTTCGGCGCGCAGCAGGTTGGCGTTCTTCGCCAGCTGCTCGCCCTTCATCTTTATGCCCCGCTTGTCGGTCCCCTCCCAGACAAACGGCTGCAGTTCCATCGTGGCGCGGGCCACGGGCTCCTTCTTGATCGCACTGCGACTCACAGACATGTTGGCTCCCCAGGCCCGCCATCCCCAGGCGGGCATCCTGAGCGGCGATGGTAGCTGGTTCAGACCCGTCCGGGGAGCCTGCCGACGTGACGACGTGCAGGGTTTTCGACGCGTCGAGGCGAAAGGTGACGCGCTGCGTCACATTGCCGCGTCCATCGCAGATTCGGAGCAGGGGGGTTCCCATCCGCGAAATAGCTGCCATCATTGGCGCGGGGAAATCGGGGGGGGCGTGGCCATGGGAGATTGGCACGCAACCTGCGTTGATCCACCCGCGGGGACGGGCAGCCTGCTCATCCGGTCATCTGGCCGGCCGGTTGCCGCACCCGGAAAATCAACCACCACTACTTGGGGACGTACCACCATGAAGAACCAGAAGGGCTTCACCCTGATCGAACTGATGATCGTCGTTGCGATCATCGCCATCCTGGCCGCCATCGCGCTGCCGGCTTACTCGAACTACACCAAGAAGGCCAAGGTCTCGGAAGTGATCCTTGCGGCTTCTTCGCTGCGTACCGACGTGTCGGAATACGTGGCCAGCAACAATGCCCTGCCGCCGGCCACCTGGGAGCCGGATTTCCAGCAGACCCAGTATGTGGACAAGCTGGAATGGGATGCGACCACCAAGACCATCACCGCGACCGCGCGTAACATTGCTGACGACATCAATGGCGATACCATCACGCTGAAGGCCGACGACAGCAACGTGGCGAATGGCGTCATCCCGAAGTGGACCTGCGAAGGTTCCATCGCTTCGAAGTACCGCCCGGGTTCATGCCAGGGTGAGGCCGCAGCCGCCGAGTAATTGGCGTTCGCTGCTCGCATACGGAAACGGGGAGCCCAGGCTCCCCGTTTTCGTTTCAGCGCTGCGGGTTGACCGGATCCTACCTGGCCACACGCTTGCATTGAGTCCGCGAAGTTTGTTCTTCTGTTGAAATCGACCGTGCGACTGGGGAGTTCGCAATGCGCCGTCCTTCATTCAGCCATGGCCCATGGCTGCTTCTGATCTTCGTGCTCTCCGGCTTCGCCGGGCTGATCTACCAGTCCATCTGGACGCAGTACCTGGGGCTGTTCCTGGGGCATTCCTCGCACGCGCAATCGCTGGTGCTGATCCTGTTCATGGGCGGCATGGCGCTGGGGGCGTGGCTGGTCAGCCGCCGCAGCGCGCTGCTGCGCCGGCCGCTGCTGGCCTACGCGGTCATCGAGCTGGTGATCGGGGTGCTGGGTATCGGTTTCGACGGGCTGTTCCAGGGCGTCACCGGCTGGGCGTACACCCACCTCATGCCCGGCATGGAGGGTACCTCGTCCACGGCGCTGCGCTGGGCGCTGGCCACGGCCCTGGTGCTGCCGCAATGCATCCTGCTGGGCGCGACCTTCCCGCTGATGAGTGCGGGTTACATGCGCCTGCAGCCCGGATCGCAGGGTGAGGTGCTGGCCGGGCTCTATTTCTCCAACAGCCTGGGCGCGGCCGCCGGCGCCCTGGTGGCCACCTACGCGCTGCTGCCGGCTGTAGGGCTGCCGGGCACCGTCCTCAGTGCCGGCCTGCTCAACATCGTGGTGGCCATCCTTGTCTATCCACTGGCCCGCGACGGCAGCGCGCCTGCGGTAGTGGCCTCCGCCGCGCCGGCTGCCGGCGGCGTACGACCGGAGACTGCAGTGCCGGTGCGGCTGGTGCTGCTGGTCGCAGCGGCGACCGGCGCGTCATCCTTCGTCTACGAAATCACCTGGGTGCGCATGCTGTCGCTCGCACTCGGCACCACGCTGCATTCGTTCGAGCTGATGCTGGCGGCGTTCATCCTCGGCATCGCCTTCGGCGGCCTGTGGCTGCGCCGCCGCGCCGACCGGATGCCGTCGCCCCTGCGCGTGGCCGGCTGGGTGCAGGTGTGGATGGGGCTGGCGGCGCTGGCCTCGATGTTCGTCTATGCGCAGGCCTTCGATTGGGTCGGCTGGCTGATGCGGGTCATCGTGCGCAGCGCGGATGGTTACGTGCTGTACAACCTGGCCAGTGCCGCCATTGCCGGCCTGGTGATGTTCCCGGCGGCGTTCTTCGCCGGCATGACGCTGCCGCTGCTGACCCTGGCGCTGCTGCGCGCCGGGCAGGGCGAGCGCGCGATCGGCCAGGCCTATGCGTTCAATACGCTCGGCGCGATCGTCGGTGTGCTGGCGGCCATCCATCTGCTGATGCCGCTGCTGGGGCTGAAGTACGCGCTGCTGGTCGCGGCGGTGGTCGACATCGTGCTGGGCCTGGTGCTGCTGCAGCGCCTTCGGCTTGCGGCTCCGGGCCGTCTGCGCTCGCCACTGTGGCAGGCTGGCGCGCTGGGTGTCGCTGGCGTAGTGGCGGCCGTCTTGCTGGTCCGCTTCGATCCGCTGGTGCTGAATTCGTCGGTGTACCGCCATGGCACGGCCCGTCTGGCGGATACCGCCACGATGCTGTTCTCGCGCGATGGGCAGACGGCCACCGTGGCGGTCTATGAAAGCACCCAGCCGATCGGCCGCATGCGTGCCATCGCCACCAACGGCAAAGTGGATGCAGGCATGGCCGTGTCGATGGCACAGGCACCCACCAGCGACGAATCGACCATGATCCTGCTGGCGGCTCTGCCGTTGGCGCTGCGCGATGATTACCAGCGCGTCGGTGTGATCGGTTTCGGATCCGGGCTCAGCACGCACACGCTGTTGGGCGACCAGCGCGTCGGGCGCGTGGAAACGGTGGAGATCGAGCCGGCCATGGTGGAGGGCGCGCGTCTGTTCGGCGAGCGTGTCGAGCGCGCCTTCAACGATCCGCGCTCGCACGTGGTGATCGACGATGCGAAGTCCTATTTCGCCGCCAGTCCGCGCAAGTACGATCTGATCATTTCCGAGCCGTCCAATCCCTGGGTGGGTGGAACGGCGGCGCTGTTCAGCGACGAGTTCTATGCGTTCGTGCCACAGCAGCTCAACGAAGGTGGCGTGTTCGTGCAGTGGCTGCAGCTGTATGAGATCACCCCCGAACTGGTCAGCTCGGTACTGGCGGGGCTGCTGGAACAGTTCTCCGATGTGCGCGCTTACCTGGCCAATCGTGGCGACCTGATCCTGGTGGCGACGCCGAAGGGCACGTTGCCGCCGATGAAGGGCAGCCTGTTCCAGCAGCCGCAGCTGCGCGGGGAACTGGCGCGGATCGGCGTGCATTCCGTGGCCGATCTGGAGAACGCCCTGTCCATGGATGACGCAGCGCTGCGCGCCTTCGTTCCTCTGTATCCGGCCGCGCGCAATTCCGATTACTTCCCGACCTTGAAGTTGAATGCCCCGGTAGCACGTTTCCAGGGGGCGTTCACCCGTGATTTCCAGCAGGTGATGACGGCCCCCTGGCGGATCGTCAGTGCGCCGCCAACGGGGCAGGTGACGGGTGCTGCGGCGGGTCTGCCGCAACCGGCGTCCAGCCGGGATGACAAACGTCCGACCGCACGGGCCGTGGCAGCTTTCCTGCAGGGCGAGGTGCCCACGGATGCGGCGGATGCCGATTGGATGAGTGCGCAGGCGCTGCGTGGGCTGGCAGCGCGCTGCGAACTGGACGGATCTCCGATGGAAACCACCCGGCTGCTGTTCGTGCTGGCCGGAGAAACGATCCCGTTCCTGCCGGCAGCGCAGCGGGCGGCCCTCTGGGCGCAGCGCGACTGGATGGACTGCACCCCGGCAGATCCCGTCGTGTCCGCCAGCCTTGCCCTGGTTGCCGCCGCGGCCACCGACGACCACCACGCTGTACTCACGGAAGGCCGGCGATTGTTGGGCAGCGAGCATGCGCCGATGCTGCTGGCCGACCCGGCCACCGGCTATTATCTGTTCGGTGCAATGCAGCACGCTGCGCGGCAGCTGGGGGATACCACGGCGTCGCGGCAACTGACGGACCAGTACTGGAAGGCGCTCGCGCCCGATGCGCGAGGAAACGGACCCCTGCGTTTGCTGAGCTACCTGGCCGCTATGGGCCGGCAACCCGTTTCTGAAACTGAATTCCGGCCGTCAGGGCACGAGTAACGAGGAATCCCATGAGCGTTGTTTCATCCCCCAACCTTGTCGGCATCACCGGGCTGGCGCGCCGTCTGGTCCAGGATGGTGCGCTGGACGAGGCCACCGCCCGCGACGCCATGACCCGGGCCGCCGCCGCGCGGCAGCCGCTGCCGCAGTGGTTCGCGCAGAACAAGGTGGTGGGGGCAGCACAGCTGGCCGCGGCCAATGCGGTTGAGTTCGGCATGCCGCTGTTCGACGTCTCGACCTTCGATGCCAGCCAGAACGCGATGAGCCTGGTCAGCGAGGAACTGCTGCGTAAGCACAACGTACTGCCGCTGTTCAAGCGTGGCGGCAAGCTGTTCGTCGGCACCAGCAACCCGACCCACGCACTGGACGAGATCAAGTTCCACACCAACCTGGTGGTGGAGCCGATCCTGGTCGACGAGGACCAGATCCGCCGCACTCTGGAACAGTGGCACGCCAGCCACGACACGCTGGGTGACGCGCTGGGCGGTGACGATGAGGGGATGGCCAACCTCGACGTGGGCCTGGGCGATGAGGATGGCGCGGGCGGCGACTCCGGCATCGATGCCAAGGGCGACGACACCCCGGTGGTGAAGTTCGTCAACAAGGTGCTGGTCGATGCGATCCGCAAGGGCGCGTCGGACATCCATTTCGAGCCGTACGAAGACGATTACCGCGTGCGCCTGCGCATCGACGGGCTGTTGAAGATGGTCGCGCGCGCGCCGGTGAAGTTGAACCAGCGCATCGCCGCGCGCCTGAAGGTGATGGCGCAGCTGGACATCGCCGAGAAGCGCGTGCCGCAGGATGGCCGCATCAAGCTCAACCTGTCCAAGTCCAAGCAGATCGATTTCCGTGTGAGCACGTTGCCGACGCTGTTCGGCGAGAAGGTCGTGCTGCGTATCCTCGACGGCAGTGCCGCCAAGCTGGGCATCGACAAGCTCGGCTATGAGCCCGACCAGCAGAAGCTGTTCCTGGATGCGATCCACAAGCCGTACGGCATGGTGCTGGTGACCGGGCCGACCGGTTCGGGCAAGACGGTGTCGCTGTATACCGCGCTGGGCATTCTCAACGACGAGACGCGCAACATCTCCACGGCGGAAGACCCGGTGGAAATCCGGCTGCCCGGCGTCAACCAGGTGCAGCAGAACAACAAGCGCGGCATGACGTTCGCCGCTGCGTTGCGCTCGTTCCTGCGCCAGGATCCGGACATCATCATGGTCGGCGAAATCCGCGACCTGGAGACCGCCGAGATCGCCATCAAGGCCGCGCAGACCGGCCACATGGTGCTGTCCACCCTGCATACCAACGACGCGCCGCAGACCATCGCGCGCCTGATGAACATGGGCATCGCGCCGTACAACATCACCAGCTCGGTGACCCTGGTGATCGCCCAGCGTCTGGCGCGACGGCTGTGCCCGAACTGCAAGCGCCCGGCGCAGCTGCCGGAGCATGCATTGCTGGCCGAGGGCTTCACCCAGGCCCAGCTGGATGAGGGCATCCAGCTGCATGAGGCGGTGGGCTGTGATGAATGCACCGAGGGTTACAAGGGCCGCACCGGTATCTACCAGGTGATGCCGATGACCGACGAGATCGCCACGATCGTGCTGGCCGGTGGCAATGCGCTGCAGATTGCCGAAGCCGCGCAGGCGATCGGGGTCAATGACCTGCGGCAGTCGGCGTTGAGGAAGGTCGCGGCGGGTGTGACCAGCCTGGCCGAGATCAATCGCGTTACCAAGGATTGACGCGGTTGTGCTGGCGGGGTCGGAGCCCTTTCCTGCGCAAAGGGATCCGACCGCTGGGTCTTGCGGCCCTTACTCCATGCCCAGCTTCTTCAGCTTGTAGCGCAGCGCGCGGAAGGTGATGCCCAGCTGCGCGGCGGTACGGGTCTTGTTCCAGCGGTTTTCTTCCAGCGCGCGCTGGATGGCGCTGCGTTCGAGCTGTTCGATGTACGAGGGCAGGGCGGCACTGCCCGGCTGCAGATCGACCACGGCTTCGGCGGCCGTGCCGTTGCCGGGCATGCGGGGGGCGTGTTGCGGCAGGCGCAGATCGTCGACACCGATGCGGTCTTCCTCGGCCAGGGCCAGCGCGCGCTCAAGGATGTTCTCCAGTTCGCGCACGTTGCCGGGGAAGGCGTACTGCGCCAGTGCCTCCAGCGCCGAGGGCGCGAGCAGCGGCGTGGTGCGGCCGTGGCTGCGGGCCAGCCGTGCCAGCACGGCAGCGGCCAGCTCCGGCAGATCCTGGCGGCGCTCGCGCAGCGGCGGCACCTTCAGTTCGATCACATTGATGCGGTAGTACAGGTCGTGGCGGAAGCGGCCGTCCTCGACCAGCTCGGCCAGATCCTTGTGGGTGGCCGACAGGATGCGCACATCGACCGGTTCCTCGCTGGCCGCACCCACCGCGCGCACCGACTTCTCCTGGATCGCGCGCAACAGCTTCACCTGCATCTGCAGCGGCAGCTCGGCGACCTCATCCAGGAACAGGGTGCCACCATGGGCGGCCTGGAACAGGCCGGGCTTGTCGGCGTGGGCGCCGCTGAAGCTGCCCTTGCGGTGGCCGAAGAACTCGCTCTCCATCAGTTCGCCGGGAATCGCGCCGCAGTTGACCGGCACGAACGGCCCGGCAGCACGTGCCCCCTGGGTGTGGATGGTCCGCGCGACCAGTTCCTTGCCGACGCCGGATTCGCCGAGGATGTAGACCGGGGCCTGGCTGCGCGCCACTTTGCCGATGGTGGCACGCAACACGTCCATCGCCGGCGAATTGCCGAGCAGCCGGGCGCCCTGTTCGGCGACGGGGCCCGGTACGGGCCGCTCGCTGTTGTTCAGTTCCAGCGCGTGCTTGACCAGTCCGCGCAGTACGGCGATGTCCACCGGCTTGCTGACGAAGTCGAAGGCGCCCGCCTTCAGGGCTTCCACTGCCAGATCCATGCTGCCGAAGGCGGTGATCATCGCCACCGGTGTGCGCGGGTAGTGCTGGGCGATCTCGCTGACCAGCTCGATGCCGTTGCCATCCGGCAGGCGCATGTCGGTGATGCACAGGTCATAAGGATTGCTGGCCAGCAGCTCGCGCGCTTCGGCGAGGTTGGCTGCAGTACTGATGCGCAGCCCCATGCGGCCGAGCGTCAGCACCAGCAGTTCGCGGATGTCGCGTTCGTCGTCGACGACGAGGGCGCTGCGGGTTTCGTTCATGGGCGGAAAAGATAAACGAGGGGGCTGAAAGCGACAAATGTTTGACGCACAGAATCAGGAACCATCGGGCAGCAGCGTGTGCGGACCTGGCAGGACCAAGCGGAAACACGAGCCGCCGGCTGGCACCGGGATGTAATCCAGCCGTGCCTGGTTGGCCCTGCACAATTCGCGGGCAATGTACAAGCCCAGGCCGGTGCCGTGCTCGGAGGTGGTGAAGAACGGCCGGAACAGCTGCGCCGCCACGCTTTCGGGAATGCCGGGGCCACGGTCCATCACGTCGATCACCGCGCTGCGTTCGTGCCGGGCCACACGCAGCCGCACGCGGGCCGGCTGCTGGCCGATGCGGCCGTACTTCAGGGCGTTGTGCACCAGCACGGTCAGCACCTGGTAGAGGTGGCGGGTGTCGACCTGCGCCGGCACCGAGGTGTCGCTGACGATCGGTTCGATGCTGTCGGTTTCCAGCGTCTGGCCCTGCTTGTACTCCAGCACGAAGCGGCGCACGAAGGCGACCAGATCCACGTTCTCCGGCGTGGCACGTTCGCGCCGGGCCAGGCCCAGCACGCTCTCGACGATGCCGTTGGTGCGCTGGCACTGCTGGCGGATGATCTGCAGCAGGCGGCGGTCGCTTTCGTTGAAGCCGGTACCTTCTTCCAGCAGCTGCACGGCATAGTTGATCGCCGCCAGCGGATTGCGGATCTCATGGGCCAGGCTGGCCGAGAAGCGGCCCATCGCCGACAGGGTGAGCGACTCGGCGCGCCGCGACACCACGCTGGAATCATCCAGGAAGACCAGGGCCAGTTCGCTGCCGGCCAGCAGGCGCGCGAAGCGCGGTTGCACTTCGGGTTGGTCCGGATTGAGCTGCAGCGGCAGTTCGTCCTGGGTCCAGCCGTTGCGCCAGCGCTGCAGGCGACGGGCCAGCTCGGGTGCGACGCTGGCCAGATCGAGGCGGCCGGTTCCGCCCGCACCGTCGCTGTCGCCGAGCAGCATCGAGGCAGCCTCGTTGGCCAGAGTGATGCGGCTGTCGGCATCCACCACCAGCACGCCGGTGCGCATGCGGCGGATGATCAGTTCGTTGATCTGGAACAGATTGGCCACCTCGTCACCGCGCTGGTTGGCCAGCTGCTGGTTGCGGCGGGCGCGGCTGCCGACCTGGTAGCTGATGAAGGCCAGGGCCAGGTAACTGGTCGTGAACATCGCCAGCTCGGCCAGGGTGCGGGTCGGGTCGCCGCCCTCCAGCAGCTTCCACAGGTATTCGCCCACCGTTGCCAGGCTCGCCGCCAGGGCCAGCCCAAGACCCCAGCTCAGCGGCAGCAGGGTGGCGGCCGCGGCGATGTTGAACAGCAGCGACATCGAGATGCCGGCACTGGCGCCGGGCAGGGCGTGGGCCAGCAGGATGGCGGCGATGATGTCCACCAGCACGCCGGTGACCACGATCGGCCGCAGCCAGCGTTCGTTGCGGCCGATCGCCAGGGCCAGCAGCGACAACGCCAGGTAGGCCGCGCCGACGGTGTAGGCCAGCCGCGGGTGGTGGGCCTCGCCGACCATCATCGACAACGGGCTGTACAGCAGGGCGGCGATGACGGCTGCGATCAGCACCCGGTACAGGGCGAAGAAGTACAGCTCGCGCCGCGGAATCGATTCGATGCGGTCGATCAATGAAGCACTGGGTGACACGCCGGAACTCCCCTTCTGGCTGCCTGGATCTGGGTTGTGCGACGGGCATGCCCGAGCGGACGCAGATGCCCAGTATACGGTCGTGGCGATGCCCGGCCGCGGGTCCGCGTCGCGCAATCGGCCTGTGGCGAGGGCGGCCGGGCGGCTGCCGGCGATCCGCAACTGCCTGAATGACAGCGGAAATCCGCCCGGATCCGGTACTGCGTACAGACTTCTTTGCGCCCCGGCGCCGGCTCGGCCACAATAGTGGGCCCGCCGCGGTCCGTGCCGGTGCCTCCCCCGGAGGCCCTGAGGAATTGCGTGCGGTCGTTCCTATTCCCACGGTGACGCATGAATTTCCACGAATACCAGGCAAAACAACTGCTTGCCGAATACGGCATCCCGGTCCCGGCCGGCAAGGTCGCGGCTACTCCGGACGAGGCGGTTGAAGTCGCCCAGTCGCTGGGCCAGGGCCCCTGGATGGTCAAGGCGCAGATCCACGCTGGCGGCCGCGGCAAGGCTGGCGGCGTCAAGTTCTGCAAGACCGTCGATGACGTGAAGGCCGCAGCGGCCAAGATGCTCGGCACCAAGATGGCCACCTACCAGACCGCCGGCGTCGAGCTGCCGATCAACCTGGTGCTGGTGACCACCGCCGGTGAGATCGTCAAGGAACTGTACCTGTCGGTCCTGGTGGATCGCGGCACCCGCACCATCAGCTACATCGCCTCCTCGGAAGGCGGCATGGAAATCGAGCAGGTGGCTGCCGAGACCCCGGACAAGATCCACACCCTGAATGTGGACTTCGTCGAGGGCGTGCAGGGTTACCACGGCCGTGACATCGGCTTCAAGATGGGCCTGACCGCCAAGCAGGCCGGCCAGTTCGCCAACATCATGGTGAACCTGTACCGCATCTTCAACGAAAAGGACCTGGCGCTGGTTGAGATCAACCCGCTGGCGATCCTGGACGACGGCAACCTGTACGCGCTGGACGGCAAGTTCAACAGCGACGACAACGCCAACTTCCGCCACAAGGAACTGGTCGCGATGCGCGACAAGTCCCAGGAAGATGAAACCGAAGTGACCGCTTCGGAGCTGGACATCAACTACGTCACCATGGACGGCAACATCGGCTGCATGGTGAACGGCGCCGGCCTGGCCATGGCGACCATGGACGTCATCAAGCTCAACGGCGGCGAGCCGGCGAACTTCCTGGACGTGGGCGGCGGTGCCAACAAGCAGCGCGTCATCGAAGCGTTCAAGCTGATCCTGTCCTCGGACAAGGTGGAAGGCATCTTCGTCAACATCTTCGGCGGCATCGTCCGCTGCGACATGATCGCCGAGGGCATCATCGCCGCCGTGAAGGAAGTGGGCGTCAAGGTGCCGGTCGTGGTGCGCCTGGAAGGCACCAACGTGGAAGAAGGCAAGCAGTTGCTGCGTGACAGCGGCATGGCCATCATCCCGGCTGACAACATCAACGACGGCGCCAAGAAAGTCGTTGAAGCGGTCAAGAACGCCGCCTGATCCACGACACCGAAGGAAATTCCCATGTCTGTTTTGATTAACAAGAACACCAAGGTGATCGTGCAGGGCTTCACCGGCCAGCAGGGCACCTTCCACGCGACTCAGATGATCGAGTACGGCACCCAGGTTGTTGGCGGCGTGACCCCGGGCAAGGGTGGCACCACCCACATCGACCTGCCGGTCTTCAACACCGTTGCCGACGCCGTGCAGAGCACCGGCGCCAATGCTTCGGTCATCTACGTGCCGCCGCCGTTCGCGGCCGACGCGATCCTGGAAGCCGCAGCTGCCGGCATCAAGGTCATCGTCTGCATCACCGAAGGCATCCCGGTGCTGGACATGCTGCGCGTCAAGAACGTGCTGACCCGTTCCTACCCGGACACCGTGCTGATCGGCCCGAACTGCCCGGGTGTCATCACCCCGGGTGAGTGCAAGATCGGCATCATGCCGGGCCACATCCACAAGCCCGGCAAGATCGGCATCGTGTCGCGTTCGGGCACCCTGACCTATGAAGCGGTCAAGCAGACCACCGAAGTCGGCCTGGGTCAGTCCACCTGCATCGGCATCGGCGGCGACCCGATCAACGGCCTGAACTTCGTTGACTGCCTGAAGCTGTTCAACGAAGACCCGCAGACCGAAGGCATCATCATGGTCGGCGAGATCGGTGGCGACGCCGAGGAAGCCGGTGCGGAATACATCAAGAACCACGTGAAGAAGCCGGTCGTCGGTTTCATCGCCGGTGCCTCGGCTCCGGCCGGCAAGCGCATGGGCCATGCCGGTGCGATCGCCTCCGGCGGCAAGGGCACGGCGGAAGGCAAGTTCGCCGCCATGGAAGCGGCTGGCGTCGTCACCGTGCGTTCGCCGGGCGACCTGGGCGCTGCCATCGCCAAGCTGGTGAAGTAAGGTTGTTGCCGGCTTCCGGCCGGCACGATCTGTAGAGCCGAGCCCATGCTCGGCTTGCTTTGGAAAAGCCGCCTCCGGGCGGCTTTTCTGCGTCTGGGCGTCGCGCAGTCATCCGCCGGGCATGGCCCGGCGCTACCCGCAGGGTCCGCCCGGCAGGCACACGGTGCGGCGTTACAATGGGCCATTGCAACCACAGGCTGGACCTTCCATGGCTTCGATCCGCATCGCGATGGCGCAGTTCGATTTTCCGGTCGGCGATGTCGCCGGCAATACCGAGCGCATCATCGAGATGATCGGCCAGGCGCGCGATGAGTATGGCGCCGGGCTGGTGATGTTCCCCGAGCTGGCGGTCAGCGGCTATCCGCCGGAAGACCTGCTGCTGCGTCCGGGGTTCCTGTACGAATGCGAGCAGGCGATCGCGCGCATTGCGGCTGCCTGCCGCGGTATCACCGCTGTGGTCGGCTGGCCGCAGGCGGCGGGCGCGGTGGTGTACAACGCCGCCAGCGTGCTGCGCGATGGCCGGGTCGAACAGACCTATCGCAAGCGCGAGCTGCCCAACTACGCGGTGTTCGACGAGCGCCGCTACTTCGACGTCGACCCTGATGGCGGCAGCTGCGTGTTCGACGTCGACGGCATTCCGGTGGGCCTGCTGATCTGCGAGGACCTGTGGTTCGCTGAGCCGCTGGCCGATACCGTGCGTGCTGGCGCGCAGCTGGTGGTGGTGCCCAATGCCTCGCCCTACGAGCGCGGCAAGCACGCCCAGCGCGATGCCGTGCTGGCCGCGCGCACCCGCGAGAGCGGTGCGGCGATCGCGTATCTCAATGTTGTCGGTGGCCAGGACGCACTGGTGTTCGACGGCGCTTCGGTGGTGGCCGATGGCGACGGTACGGTGCACCCGGCCGCCGCTGCGTTCGTCGACCAGTGGCTGGTGGTGGAGTACGACGGTGCCAGCCGTCGCTTCATGCCACACGTCTGGATGGACGATGGCGACGAGAGCATGGACGCCCTGGCCTGGCGCGCGGTGACCCGTGGCATCCAGGATTACTGCCGCAAGAATGGTTTCACGAAGGTGTGGCTGGGCCTGTCCGGCGGCATCGATTCGGCCCTGGTGCTGGCCCTGGCGGTGGATGCGATGGGGGCCGAGAACGTGACTGCCGTGCGCCTGCCGTCACGCTATACCGCAGGCCTGTCCAACGATCTGGCTGCAGAGCAGTGCCAAGCGTTGGGAGTGAAGCTGGAAGCGGTGTCGATCGAGCCGGCGTTCAAGGGCCTGATGGAATCGCTGGCGCCGCTGTTCGAGGGCACAACCCCGGATGTGACCGAGGAGAACCTGCAGTCGCGCAGCCGCGGCGTGATCCTGATGGCGCTGGCCAACAAGTTCGGTGGCCTGCTGCTGACCACCGGCAACAAGAGCGAGTATGCGGTCGGCTACGCCACCATCTACGGTGACATGTGTGGCGGCTACGCGCCGTTGAAGGACCTGTACAAGACCGAAGTATTCGGTCTGTCGAAGTGGCGCAATACCGTGGGAGGCGCGCCGGTGATTCCGCCGGCCGTGATCAGCCGCCCGCCGTCGGCCGAACTGCGCGAGAACCAGCTGGACCAGGATTCGCTGCCGGCCTACGACGTGCTGGACGGCATCCTGTACCGCTACGTCGACCAGGAGCAGTCGCGCGCCGAGATCGTTGCAGCCGGTTACGATGCGGCCGTGGTCGACCGCGTGCTGCGGCTGGTGCGCATCAGCGAGTGGAAGCGGCACCAGGCCGCACCGGGGCCGAAGGTCTCCCGTCGCGCCTTCGGCCGCGAACGCCGCTATCCGATCAGCAACGGCTACAAGGGCTGAGGCCCGCGCCTCCGCAGGGCCCGGCCATGGCGGGCCCCACAAAAAGGAAGGGCCCCTTGCGGGGCCCTTTTCTTACTTCTTTTCCAGCCGCGCGTTGCGCTGGCCGGTACTGGCGGACTTCTCGCCTGCGAACGGGTTGAGCTTGCGGATCATCCAGGGGTACTTCGGCCAGTTGCCTGCCAGCCACGGGTGATCGGGCTGGTTCAGCTCCAGCACGCGCCGGGCATCGTCGGCCAGGGTCTTGTTGCCCAGGTGGGTGTAGGAGTCGGCCAGGACTGCCACGGCGTCGTACTGGAAGGCGCTCTGCGGATAGGTTTCCAGCAGGTAGTTGGCGCGGCCAGCGGCCGACACCCAGGCGCCACGGCGCATGTAGTACAGCGCGTTGTCCAGCTCGTGCTGGGCGAATACGTCACGCAGCTCGATCATCCGCTGGCGGGCGTCGGCGGCGTAGCGGCTGTTCGGGTAGCGGTCAACGACGATGTTGAAGTCCGAATACGCCTGGTGCGGCGTGGACAGATCGCGGCGGCTGGGGTCCAGGGACCATACGCGACGCAGGAAAACCGTATTGCGGTTGGAGTTGGCCAGGCCGCGCAGGTAATACAGGTAGGCGATGTTGCGATGGGTCGGATAGGTCCGGATGAAGCGGTCGATGCTCGACACCGCATCGTCGTGCTTGCCGGCCTTGTACTGCGCGTAGGCGGTTTCGATCATCGCCTGTTCGGTGTACGGGCCGTAGGGATACTGGGCCACCAGGCGACGGAAGCTGGCTTCGGCGCCGCTCCAGTTCCCCCCCTTCATCAGCGTGTGGCTCTTCTCGTACAGCTGTTCGACCGGCGTCCCCTCGTCGGGGCGATCACCCTTCTTGGCGCCGCGATGGCAGCCGGTGGCGGCGATGACCAGCACCAGCAGCAGGGCGGTGAGGCGGACGGGCGCGGAGAGCATGGCGGAGCGTCGGATCATGGGGTCAAGGCGGGACGCGTCTGGAATACGAAGGGTCGATGATAGCCTAGTGTCCTGTCCTGCGACTGAAACCGACCGCCGGGACCCCAAAATTTCAAAGATACCCCCCTGCCATGTCTGAACAACCCTCCGAATCGGCCCGCCAGGCCATCGTCCCCGACACCGCCGCCGGCCGGCGTTTCGACGCCGTCGTGGCCGAACTGTTCCCCGAGTACTCCCGTTCACGCCTGACCGAATGGATCAAGGCCGGCGACGTCCTGCTCGATGGCGCCCAGGCGCGGCCGCGCGATCCGCTGCGCGGTGGCGAGGTGGTGACCCTGAACGTGGTGCTGGAGACCCAGACCGATGCCCAGCCGGAGGACATCCCGCTGGACGTGCTGTTCGAGGACGAGCACCTGCTGGTGATCAACAAGCCGGTCGGCCTGGTGGTCCACCCGGGTGCCGGCAACCACAGCGGCACCCTGGTCAATGCGCTGCTGTACCGCGACCCGTCGGTGGCGGTTCTGCCGCGCGCCGGCATCGTGCATCGCCTCGACAAGGACACCAGCGGCGTGATGGTGGTCGCCCGCACCCTGGAGGCGCAGACGGCCCTGGTCGAACAGCTGGCCGCGCGTGATGTGCACCGCCAGTATCTGGCCATCGTGATGGGCGCTCTGGTGGCCGGCGGCACCGCCGATGCGCCGATCGACCGTCATCCGCGCGACCGCCTGAAGATGGCGGTGCGCGAAGACGGCAAGGACGCGATCACCCATTACCGCCTGCGCGAGCGCTTCCGGGCGCACACCGCGCTGGAATGCCGGCTGGAAACCGGCCGCACCCACCAGATCCGCGTGCATATGGCGCACCTGCGCCACCCCATCATCGGCGACCCGCTGTATGGCGGTGCGCTGAAGCTGCCCAAGGGCGCCAGCGACGAACTGGTGGCCGCGCTGCGTGGCTTCAAGCGCCAGGCCCTGCACGCCGAGACGCTGGAGTTCGTGCATCCCATCACCGGCGAGCCGGTGCGCAATTCGGCGCCGGTACCGGACGACATGCTGCACCTGATGAAGGTGCTGCGCGAAGACAGCGAGGCCTTTACCGAGCGCGAGCGGGATCGCTGGTGATGGCGACCGCGCTGCCGCTGCTGCAGGCTGACTGGCCGGCGCCGCCGGGCGTGCGGGCGCTGACCACACGCCGGCACGGCGCGGGCATTTCGCCGGCACCCTTTGCCCAGTTCAACCTGGGCAACCGGCACGCAGCCGATGGAGATGCGCCGGCCAACGTCGAACACAACCGGCAACTGCTGCAGCAGGGACTGGCGCTGCCCTCCGCGCCGCACTGGCTGCGCCAGGTGCATGGCACCACCGTGCTGCGCTTTGATGGCCCGCCAGTGGCCGGGGCCAGCGAGCCGGTGGCCGATGCCGCGGTGACGTCGGTGCCGGGGGTGGTGCTGGCCATCCTGACCGCGGACTGCCTTCCGGTGGTGTTTGCCGCCGCCGACGGCAGCGAAGTGGGCGCGGCCCATGCGGGCTGGCGCGGCCTGGCCGATGGCATGCTGGAACACACGGTAGCCGCGATGCGCACCGCGCCGTCGCAGCTGCGGGTCTGGCTGGGCCCGGCGGCAGGGCCTGCCGACTATGAGATCGGCGAAGAGGTGTATCAGGCCTTCGTCGGCCACGAACCGGCGGCGGCCGCCGCCTTCGTGGCCACCCGCGCGGGGCACTGGAAGGTCGATCTGTTCGCACTGGCCCGCCAGCGCCTGCAGTCCGTGGGCGTGGACCCGGCCCAGGTGTCTGGCGGCACGATCTCCACCATTGCCGATCCGGACCTGTATTCGCACCGTCGCGACCGCCGCACCGGCCGCATGGCAACGCTGGCCTGGATCGCTCCCTGACCGTGCCGCTGTTCGCGCAGGTGCTGGGGCCGGCCTTCGCCACCCTGGCAGCACCGGTGCAAGCGTTGCATGCGGCGCCGCTGCCGTGCCGCCGTACCGGGCAGGCGCGGATCGCACGGGGCCGCCATTGGCTGGTGCCCATGCTGGCCGCGTTGGCGCGGCTGCCGAAGGAGGCGCACGCCTTGCCGGTCGAGGTGGTGTTCAGCGTCTGCGGGCAAGGCGAGCAGTGGGCGCGACGTTTCGGGCGCTGGCCGATGGTGTCGCGGCTGTGGGCACAGGAAGGCGGTCTGCATGAGCAGCTCGGTGCGGTGCACTTCGGATTCGAGCTGCGGGCGCGTGAAGGCGGCATCGACTGGTCGGTGCGCAGCGTCCGCGTGTTCGGCCTGCTGCCGCTGCCGACGCGCTGGTTCGACGGCGTGCGCTGCCGCGAGGCCTGGGCCGCAGAGCGCTACACTTTCCTGGTTGATGTGACATTGCCCTGGATTGGACCCCTGATCCGTTATGAAGGCTGGCTCGACCCGCACTGACGCAGTGATCGTGTTCGATGGCGTCTGTGCGCTGTGCAGTCGCTGGGTGCGTTTCCTGCTGCGTGTGGATCGCCACGGGCGCTATCGCTTCGCAGCGATGCAGGGTACGCATGGCAGCCTGCTGCTGCGCAGCCATGGGCTGGATCCGCAGGACCCGCGCTCCTTTCTGCTGCTGGACGAGCAGGGCGCCTGGACTGACACGGACGCGATCCTGCGCGTGCTGACCGGGCTGGGAGGCGCATGGCGGCTGGCGGGCGTGCTGCGCCTGTTGCCGCGCAGCTGGCGGGATGCCGCCTATCGCAGGCTGGCCCGCAACCGATACCGCTGGTTCGGTCGTCACGACCGCTGCACGCTGGCGACGACGCAGCAGGCCGGCCGTTTCCTGGACTGATGCGCCGGTCGGTCGGCGCGCGGTGTCAGTGCGGAGCCGCAAGCAGCCGATAGGCGATGCGCTGGTTGCGCGCGCGGCCGTCCTCGCTGCGGTTGTCGGCTACCGGATGCTCTTCGCCGTGCCCCACCGCGACCAGCATCGGTGCCGGCACGCCATGCGCCTGCAACGCCGTCACCACCACGTCCGCACGCTGCTGGCTGAGCTGCCGGTTGGCCTCGGACGCGCCCTGGCTGTCGGTGTGCGCGGCCACTTCCACCCGTGTGCCCGGCGCAGTGCTGCGCAATGCCTCAGCCACCACCTGCAGCGTTTCGCTGGAGCTGCCGCGCAGTTCGCTGGAACCAGGATGGAACTCCAGCCGGGTCAGGTTCAGCGCAGCGATCCGCTGCGCGGCGCCGGCATCGGCCGGCAGCCGCGACAATGCCGCCCGGCCCGGTCCCCACAGCCCACTCATCCGCAGGGCGGGGAAATCCTGGCGGAGCTGCCGCGAGATCGCCAGGCGCCGCTCTTCGCTCAGGGCGGTGGAGTCGATATCCAGCTGGTTGCCGGCGAACTCCAGGCGCAGTCCGTCGCCCTGCAGGCAGGGCAGGGTGCGGATCAGGCGCTCGAACCAGCGCGGCGACCGGGCCTGCGGATCGATCTCGATACGGCCACTGACGTGCCCTGCGCCATGCACCGCAATCAACGCGCTCCACAGGCGGCGGCGCAGGGCGTCGCTGGGCAGGCTGCCATGGACCGAGACCTGCGCGCCGCGCTGGTGCAGGAACAGCCGCGCGTCGTGTTCGCGGACGATCGCCTGTGGCGTCCACAGCGGCGTGCGTGCCTTCAGCTGCAGCCATGCGGTAGCGCCGAGCACGACCACGGCGGCCATCATCCACAGCAGGCTGCGCAGGGCCATGCCCTGCACCCGCGGGGTGAGCAGGGTGCCGGCCATCTGCGGTCGCTGCCGCTGCGGGCGGTTGCGCAGCTGGCGCGGCTCCGAAGGGGCCGGCTCGATGGGCTGGGACGTCAATGCGATCAGCCCCGGCAGCAGATCGCAGGCCACGACCCGGAACGCCCCCGATGACAGTCTGCTGCGCCGGGCCAGCCGGTCCATGACCGGATCACCCAGCGCACGCTGCAGGTCGCTGGCCAGCACCGGCAGCGGCGGCTGCCCGGGACGCCGCCAGGATCGGAAGTGAACCCCCAGGCCCGCCTGCTCGAAGGTCTGCTCCAGTCCGTCCAGTCCCCGTGGGTGGGAGGCTATCCAGCCGGCAATCACATCAACCACCCAACGGGTGCGATGGCCCAGTCCCAGGCGGTGGCTGGCTTCTTCGATGAAACGGTCGTACGCGTGCATGCAGTGGATCCCCGGAGTGATGTGCACGCAGTCGTGCACGGTGCGGCTTCTGTCGATTGCAGGAGCTCTGGGGGCGCCACTGTGGGGAGGTCGCGTCAATGCGAAATGAAATATCGCCGGTTCATTTTCTTTCGTTTTCCGCGATGGCGTCGCGAGGACGCCACGCAGCTGGCTGGAAGCCTTGGGGCAGCAGGACGTTCGCCTGCCTTAGTGCCACTTGCGACAGCGGCTGTGGAGATCACGCCACAGCGGCGGGATGGTTGCATGCGCAATTACTTTCGAGCCAAAAGCGTCAAGTTTCGGCGTACAGAATGCGCCTGATTCAGCCTTCGAGGGCGTCCAGGTAGCTGCGCCGCCAATGATTGATGTCGTAGGTGCGCAGGTGCTCCATCATGGCGTGCCAGCGCTCCTGGCGCTTGCGCAGCGACATGGTGGCGGCCGTGGCGATGGCATCGGCCACGCCGTCCAGATCGTGCGGGTTGACCAGCAGCGCCTGCTTCAGTTCATCGGCGGCGCCGGCCAGAAGGGACAGCACCAGCACGCCCGGATCCTCCGGGTCCTGCGAGGCGACGTACTCCTTGGCGACCAGGTTCATGCCATCGCGCAGCGGGGTGACCAGACCGACGGCCGCCGCGCGGTAGAAGCCGGTGAGGGTGGCATGGGTGAAGTTCTGGTTGACGTAGCGAAGCGGCGTCCAGTCCGGCTCGGCATGGCCACCGTTGATGTGCCCGGCGATCTGTTCCAGCTGGCTGCGCAGTTGCCGGTACTCGGTGACATCACCGCGCGAGACCGGCGCGATCTGCAGGTAGGTCAGGGTGCCGCGCTGGTCGGGGTGGCGCTGCAGGTAACGTTCGAAGCCGAGGAAACGTTCGGGCAGCCCCTTGGAATAGTCCAGGCGGTCCACGCCGATGGCCAGCTGCCGATCCCGCAGACTGGCCCGCAGGTTCTTCACGGCGGCCTTGGCCGCTGCGGTGCTGGCCTGACGCGCGATAAGCCCGGTGTCGATGCCGATCGGGAAGGCGGCAGCGCGGAAGCGGCGCCCCCCCGGGGCCTCCAGTTCGCCGTTGTCGAGCACGCGACCGCCGCCGAACAGCCGCAGGTAGGTCTGGAAGCGGTCGGCATCGCGCTGGGTCTGGAATCCCACCAGGTCATAGGCATACAGCGCGGAGAACAGCCGCAGGTGGTCGGGCATGGCCTGCAGCAGGTCCGCCGAGGGCATCGGGATGTGCAGGAAGAAGCCGATGCGGCAGCCGATGCCGCGCTCGCGCAGCAGGGCACCCAGCGGGATCAGATGGTAGTCGTGGATCCAGACGATATCGTCCTCGCGCAGCAACGGCGCGAGCTTGTCCGCGAACATCGCATTGACCTTGTGATACGTCTCGCGCGTGCCGCGGTCATAGTCGACCAGGTCCAGGCGGAAATGCAGCAGCGGCCACAGCGTGCGGTTGGCGAAGCCGTTGTAGTAGCCGTCCACCTCGCGCTTGTTCAGGTCCATGGTGACGAAGCGGATGTCGCCGTCCTGCTGTTCATGCAGCGCGCCGCTGCCATCACGCACGGTCTTGCCACTCCAGCCGAACCACATGCCGCCGCGCTCCTTGAGCGCAGCCAGCAGGCCCACCGCAAGGCCCCCGGCGCGGTTCTCGCCGGGCACGGCAACGCGGTTGGAGACCACCACCAGACGACTCATGATGCCTCCTGCCACGAACGCGACAGGCGCATCGCTGCCGTGATCAGACCCACATGCGAATACGTCTGCGGGAAGTTGCCCCACGCTTCGCCGCTGTCGAAGGCCAGGTCCTCTGACAGCAGGCCAAGATGGTTGCGCTGCTTCAACAGCGTCTCGAACATCTCGCGTGCCTCATCCATGCGCCCGATCGCCGCCAGCGCATCGATGTACCAGAAGGTGCAGATGGTGAAGCTGGTTTCCGGCTCGCCGAAATCGTCCGGTGCGATGTAGCGGTACAGCGAATTGCCATGCTTGAGGTCGCGGCCGATGGCCTCGACGGTGGCGATGAAACGTGCGTCGAGTGCATCGATGAAGCCGATGTCGGCCAGCAGCAGCAGCGACGCGTCCAGGCGATGGCCGTCGAAGGTGTCGGTGAAGTGGCCCAGCGATTCGCTCCAGGACCGCTGCATGATGCGCGCGTGGATGATGTCGGCGCGCTCGCGCCAGTAGCGTGCACGGTCATCGCGCTTGAGCCTCACGGCGATCTTGCACAGGCGATCGCAGGCGGCCCAGCACATCGCGCTGGTGTAGGTGTGCACCTCGGTGCGGCCGCGGAACTCCCACAGGCCTGCGTCGGGGACGTCGTGCAGGGCAAAGGCCTGTTCGCCCAGCGGTTCCAGCCGGGCAAAGGTATGGGCATCCCCGGGGTCCTGCAGGCGACGATCGAAGAACAACTGGGTGGAGGCCAGCACCACGCTGCCATACACGTCGTGCTGGCGCTGCACCCAGGCCAGGTTGCCGCGGCGCACCGGGCCCATCCCGCGGTAGCCGGACAGGCTGGGAACTTCATCCTCGTCCAGCTTGGCCTCGAATCCGATGCCGTACAGCGGCTGCAGCGTGCCGTCGGTGGTGGCGAGGTTGAAGATGTAGCCGAGGAACTGCTCCATCGTACGGGTGGCGCCAAGCCGGTTCAGCGAACGCACCACGAACGCAGCATCGCGCAGCCAGCAGTAGCGGTAGTCCCAGTTGCGCACGCTGCCGGGAGCTTCGGGAATGGAGGTGGTCATCGCCGCGATGATCGCCCCACTGTCCTCGTACTGGCACAGCTTGAGAGTGATCGCGCTGCGGATCACCGCGTCCTGCCATTCCAGCGGAATCGACAGATAGCGCACCCATTCGCGCCAGTAGTCACGCGTGCGCTGGAACGCTTCCTGCACATAGCCGCTGATCGAGCGGTTGAGCGATTCATCCACGCCCAGGATCAGGTGCACAGGGTGGTTGAGGACGAACGGCAGGCCATCACGGACCATTCGGACCGGCACATCGGTGGTCAGCCGCAGCACGTGGTCGGGCAGGATCCAGCGCACATGGTTGCTGCCCCACGTGGATTCGGGAACACGTGCGCCCCAGTCGGCCAGCGGCCGTGCGCGGATGACGATACGTGGGCTGCCGGCCAATGGCCGCACCTGGCGGATCAGGCTGACCGGCCGGTAGAAGCGGTCGTTCTGCCGCCAGCGTGGCGCGAAATCGAGGATCTCCAGCGCACCTCCATGCGTGTCGCGCAGCACCGTGCGCAGGATGGCGGTGTTGGTGAGATATTCCTGCTCGCTGTCGGCGAAGTCCTCCAGCTCGACGGCGAAGTCGCCGCCTGTCTGCTGGTTCGGGCCCAGCAGCGCACAGAAGGTGGGGTCGCCGTCAAAGGTGGGCAGGCAGCTCCAGACGACACGGGCATGTTTGTCGACCAGGGCGCCGAAGCTGCCGTTGCCGACCACGCCCAGATCAAGATCGGGTTGGGTCATCACGCGGTACATCTCGGTTGCGGCCGTGGGGGTGGCCGGGTCAATAGGCATTCTCGCGCAGCCAGGCGTGCACGCTGCGTATGTCAGGCAGCGCGAACACGGCGGCGCTGGGTTCACGCTCGCCGATCAGCACGCTCCAGCCATGCTGGCCGTTGGCGGCGTCGAATCCGAATTCATCCGTCAGGTCATCGCCGAGGAACACGGGCAGGCGGCCCCGGAACGGCAGGTACTGCATCATCCGCCGGATCGCGCGGCCCTTGTCGGTGCCGACGGGCACGAACTCGACCACGTGATCGCCGGGTTGCAGGCGGTAGCTGGAGCGACCGCGCACATGGCGGTCAGCGAACGCCCGCACCGCGCTTCCAGCGTGCGGCGCCTCGCGCCAGTGCAGGGCCAGGCCCACACCCTTGTCTTCTACCAGTACCCCGGGATGGCCATGGGCAAAACGCATCGCCTGCTGATGCAGGGCATGCAGCCATTCGGCGGTGTCATCGTCATGTTCGTCGCGCAGCACGCGTCCGTCCTGGCCACGCAGTTCATGGCCGTGCAGGCCGGCCGCAGGCAGCTGCAGAGGCGCGAACAACTGGTCAAGCTGTGCCAGAGGACGGCCACTGACCAGTGCTACGGCACCTTCCAGGCGGTCGCTGATACGACCGATGGCCTCACGCACATCGGGCAGCAGCTGCACGGCGTCCGGTCGTGCAGCGAATTCAATCAGGGTGCCATCGACATCGAGGAACAACGCGCAGGCATCGTCCAGCAATGGAGGTGGCGGACGCAGGGGGAGCGGTTCAGCCATGACGCCCAGCCTGCCAGCGTGGGCGTGTACGTGGGGTCGAGAGCAGGCGACGACAGTGCGTCGGCGCTGTCTGCCGGTTGCCGGCACGAGGGAGCGGTACCGGAGCGGGGCAGTGCGGACCCGTGGTCCGCACCACCGCAGACACGCGTCAGCCGCGGTCAGAACGTGTAACGGACGCGGCCGTAGTAGTAGGCGCCGTTGCTGCCGATCGGCGAAAGCACGTCGTAGGGCAGATTGCCGAAGTAATGGATGTCCTCATTGGATCGATCCGGGTAGTTGTCGGTCAGATTCTGTCCGCCGATGGCCACGCTCCATCGGGCGCTGATGCGATACTCCACTTCTGCATCCAGCTGCCATTCGGCCTGGTAGGTCTGGCGCGGAATGTAACCGTCACCGAAGTTGAAGACACGGGTGACGCTGCCATAACGGTTCACCCGGCTGCTGAGTGACCAGCGGTCATTGCTCCATGCTGCAGAGACGCTGCCGCGCGTGCGCGGGGTGGCGTCGGTCAGCGTGTTGGTCTCTTCGATGCCGAACAGCACATAGTCCGGATCGAGCGCCTGCAGTTGTGCAGGGGTGGCCAGCACGTTCTTCAGCGTGGTCTTGGTGTAGGCGTAAGTGCCGGTCAGCAGCAGTTGGCCGTTGCCCAGCGCCTGCCGCCAGTTGCTGACCAGTTCGGCGCCACGGGTACGTGTATCGGCGGCATTGACGAAGAAGCTGGCGCTCTGCAGGCCACTGACGCCGTAGTTGGCGGCGACATAATCGGTCAGCGCATCGCCGGTGATGCTTTCGGACAGCGCGATGCGGTCATCGATGTCGATCTGGAAGAAGTCCAGCGACAGGTCGAAGTGCTCGCCGATGCGGCTGGTGAAGCCCAGCGACGTGTTGATCGACTTTTCGGGCTTGAGGTCCTGCGCACCCAGGCCCCGGGCAATCGGATTGTTGACCGACAGCAGCCGGCCCTGCACCAGCTGGCCGCCGGCGTTGTAGCCAGTGGAGGTCGACTCGTAGCCGATCTGTGCCAGCGACGGGGCGCGGAAGTTGTTGGAGATCGCGCCACGCAGGGCGAAGGCCGGGGTGAACTGGTAACGCAGGCCGAGCTTGCCGGTCAGTTCGCCGCCGAAATCATCGCTGTGCTCGTAGCGCGCAGCCAGGTCGCTGGAGAAGTGATCGCCGAACTGGCTGGACAGGCTGGCATAGGCGCTGGCCACATCGCGCGACAGGGTGGCGGCATCCTGCGGCGTGAGGCCGCCGCCGGCCTGCGAGCCGGTGGGACGGTCGGTAAACGGGCCGGCCGCATAGCTGGCGGGGTCGCCGGGGCGGGTCTGGTAGTGCTCATGGCGCGCTTCCGCGCCCAGGCCCAGCGTATGGCTGATGCTGTCGCTCTGGGTGAATACACGGCTCAGGTCCAGGTTGCCGACGGTCTGAGCGTACTCATAATCAGCCGTCTTGAAGCGTGTCGGGCTGGCCGGGCCCAATGAGGCGTTGAGCGAATCACGCAGGCGATAGGTGAAATCGTTCTGGCCATGGTCCAGGCTGCCGTCGTAGCTCCACTCACCCCATTGGCCGCGCACACCGGCGACCGCCTGCACGTCGCGGTTCTCGCCTTCGGAGACCGGCCGGTAACCGTTCGGATAGACCTCCTTCCAGTTGGCCTCGCCGTCCGGGTAGCGGAAATAGTTCGCGCCTTCGGTATCGCGCTGGTTGAAGGTGCCGAACGCATAGAAGGTGGAGGTCTGGCCGACCGGGATTTCAGTGTTGAGCCACAGGTTGATGTCCTTGCTCTCACCATCGCCCAGCACGTAGTTGCGCTTGCCCTGCAGTGCCAGGTTGTCCGGGGTCTGGTCCCACGGTGGAATCTGGTCGAAGCCGGCGCGGTTGGTCCCGTTGCGGTGCTTGTACTCCAGGCCGACGCGCAGGAAGCCACCGTCCTCACCCAGCGAGGTGCCCACTTTGGCGCTGATGTTGCCGGCCTGCCCATCGGTAAGGGTGCGGCCGATCGGCTTCAGATCGGTGTGATTTGCACCGTAGCTGGCTTCGATCTCGCCGCCGTCGCCACCATTGTCGAGGATCACATTGATGACACCTGCCACGGCGTCGGAGCCATACAGCGCGCCGGCACCGTCGCGAAGCACTTCGATGCGCTTGATCGCGCTGACAGGGATGGCATTGAAGTCGACCGGCGTGGTGCCCTTGCCGATCTTGCTGTCGGTGTTGACCAGGGCGGTGTGGTGGCGGCGCTTGCCGTTGATCAGCACCAGTACCTGATCCGGCGACAGGCCGCGCAGCTGCGCGGCGCGGACGTGGTCGGCGCCACCGGAATTGGACTGGCGCGGGAAGTTGAACGACGGCAACAGCGCCTGCAGCGCACTGCCGAGTTCGCCGTTGACCACGCCGGCCTTGCGGATGTCCTCGGCGGTAAGCACATCCACCGGCGAGGTGGATTCGAGCACCGTGCGGTCGGCGGCACGGGTGCCGGTGACGATCACGGTGTCGAGGTTGGTGGCGTCCTGGGCCAGGGCCGGGGCGATGGGGGAGAGCGCAAGGGCAATGGCGAGGCCGAGCGGCGACGCGGGCAGGCGGGCGGACATGGGGGCTCCAGCAACAACGACGACGGGGAAGGGGGAGATAGTTTCACTTACATCCATCCGGATGAAGCGATATATTATCTTCGCGTGATGACCGGTGCTGATGCAAGCCCCTGCCGGTCCGGCATGAGCTGATGCCCTGTTGGCATCAGCACGCCGGGCCGGTGGCGCTGTACGCTGCCGGCTCGCACTGTCCCCCTTCCCCGGAGCTGTACCGATGAAACACCTTGGCCTTGCCTTCGCCGTTCTGCTCGCCGCCAGTGGCTGCGCCAGCCTCTCCTCGCAGGCGCCCAGCGCCTACGCTACGGCCACGACCGCTGAACTGAAGGGGGATGCCGCACGCCCGTCCGCTGGCCAGGGCTGGGTGCGCAGCGAGCTGTACTTCGGGG
Source organism: Stenotrophomonas sp. RS-48 (assembly GCF_030053245.1). Classification (NCBI taxonomy): domain Bacteria; kingdom Pseudomonadati; phylum Pseudomonadota; class Gammaproteobacteria; order Lysobacterales; family Lysobacteraceae; genus Stenotrophomonas; species Stenotrophomonas sp. RS-48. The sequence goes on along the minus strand of NZ_JASGBV010000065.1, from coordinate 3,211 downwards.
TGGGCGAGGAGCAGGGCGCCGGCAACCGACCGCAGGCCGACACCATCAGCGAGGCGCAGTGGCGGACGTTCCTGGACAAGGAAGTGACCCCGCGCTTCCCCGATGGCCTGACCGTGTTCGATGCCTACGGCCAGTGGCTGTTCCGGGGTGACGCTGCACCGAACCGCCTGCGCACCAAGGTACTGGTGGTGCTGCACGAAGACAGCCCGCAGCGTCGTGCCGACATCGAAGCCATCCGCCTGGTGTGGAAGCAGCAGACCGGTCACCAGTCGGTGCTGTGGTCGCGGCAGGCCGTTGACGTATCGTTCTGACCGGGAGGCGCCGCCCTGGCGCCGCAGGCAACGACGATGAGACACAGGGACACCGTGATTGGCCTGCTGGCGGGCCTGCTGGTACCGCTGGCGCACGCTGCTGACAGCGATGCGTCGCTGCGCTTCGAGGCGGCACCTGGCGTTCGCGTGCAGGCTGAGGTGGCGGAGGACGGCAGCATTGCCGTGCAGCTGCTGCCCTCTGGCAAGCGGCTGAGCCTGCCGGGTGCCCCGGACGTCGACGGCAATTCGCGGTTGTCAGCCGAGGATGTTGATTTCGATGGGCGCCCGGAGCTGGTTGCGCGGGCGTCGGTCGGCATGGTCAATGAAGCGGTGGCGGTGTATCGCTACGATCCGGCCAGCGGTGGTTTCCGCGCGCTGCAGGCCGAAACCCATGGGCGTGACAACTGCGGCGGCCTGATGGGGCTCACCATTGATGCCGCCACGCGCACGTTGACCAGCAGCTGCCGCAGCGGCCCGATGTGGTACACGGACCAGTACCGGTTTGCAGGCGCGAAACTCTATCTGTACCGCGCCGAGCGCGTCTTGATGCTGGGCGATACCCTGAACGCCGCACTGCGTTGGGTGCAGGCCGACGAGCAGGGCCCGTCGGCGGTCTGGCGCACCTTTGATCCCACCGGTCGTGTGCTGGAGAGCGCGATCGCTGATGGCCTGGGCGCACCGCCCGACGGCCCGCTGCGCAGCCAGCAGGCCACCGTGGTGCCGGCGCGCCTGTTCCTGTTCGACCGGCCCGGTGCGCCCAGCACCCAGCGTTACCTGCTGCAGGGCGACCGCGTGGAACTGCTGGATGAACACGAGGGTTGGCTGAAGGTGCGGTATCGCAACCCGAAGAGCGGCGCGGTGGTGGGCTGGATCAACGTCAACGATTGACCCGATATCGCTCTGTACTTTGCCTGTCGAGGCGATGCATGCCTTGCCCACGGAGGCATCACTTCGTCGGGTCTAGCCTCGGACGTTCCCCCGTTCGAGGATGCATCCGATGAGCAAGCGCGTTGCCGAGATCGTTGTCGATACCCTGCAGCAGGCGGGTGTCCGCCGCTGTTATGGCATCGTCGGCGACACGTTGAACCACGTCACCGATGCACTGCATCGCAGCGAAATCGAATGGGTACATGTGCGCCACGAAGAGGTGGCCGCCTTCGCCGCCGGCGCCGACTCGCTGGTGAGCGGCGAGCTGACGGCCTGTGCCGGCTCCTGCGGTCCCGGCGGCCTGCATTTCATCAATGGCATCTTTGAAAGCAACCGCAACCGCGCACCGATGGTGCTGATCGCCAGCCAGGTGGTGACCAGCGAACTGGGCATGGAATTCCCCCAGGAAGTGGATTTCAAGGCGGTCTATGGCAGCTGCACGGTGTTCTGCGAACAGGTGCACAGCCCGGCGCAGGCACGACGCGTGGTCGCCCTGGCCTGCCAGGCGGCGATCAGCCGCCGCGGCGTGGCGGTGGTGATCCTGCCGGCCGACATCAGCCAGGCCGAGGTGAAGCACGATGTGCCGTTCTCGGTGCACTACGCCCAGCCGGTGCTGCGCCCGTCGGATGGCGAGCTGCAGCGCATCGCCGGGTTGCTGGGGCAGGGCAAGCGCATCGGCATCTATGCCGGTGCCGGTTGCCAGGGCGCCCATGCGCAGCTTCTGGAACTGGCCCGGCGCCTGCAGGCCCCGATCGCGCACACCTCGCGTGCCAAGGACTTCGTCGAGCCGGACAACCCGTACAACATGGGCATGACCGGCATCTTCGGCATCGAATCCGGGTTCCACACCCTGATGGAGTGCGACACGCTGCTGCTGCTCGGCGCCGATTTTGCCTGGGGGCAGTTCTATCCGGACAAGGCGACGATCATCCAGGTCGATCGCGATGGCAGCCATCTCGGTCGCCGCCATCCGGTGAACCTGGGCGTGGTGGGTGACATCGCACCGACGCTGGATGCACTGCTGCCGATGCTGCCACCCCGCGAGGACAGCACGTTCCTCGACGAGTGCATCGAGCGTCGCGACAAGGCGCTGGCCAAGCGTGAGCAGGAGGAGCAGCCGGGCGAAGGCGAACTGATCCATCCGCAGCACCTGACCGCGCTGCTGTCGAAATACGCCAGCGACGATGCCTTGTTCACCGCCGACGGTGGCTCGCCGATGGTGTGGGTGCTGCGGCATATCCGCGTCAATGGCCGTCGCCGCACGCTTACCAGTCTCCTGCACGGGACGATGGCCAATGCGATGCCGCAGGCGCTGGGCCTGCAGAAGGCGTTCCCGGGCCGGCAGGTGATCTCGCTGTCGGGCGATGGCGGCCTGGCGATGCTGCTGGGCGATCTGCTGACCGCCGTGCAGGAGAAGCTGCCGATCAAGGTGGTGGTGTTCAACAACGGTTCGTTGAACTTCGTGGAGCTGGAGCAGAAGGTGGAAGGGCTGCTGGACAACTACACCGATCTGAAGAATCCGGATTTCGGCCGTCTGGCCGAGGTGATCGGTTTCCATGGCCGCACGGTCACCCGCAGCGAGGACCTGGAGGAGGCCGTACAGGACTTCCTCGCCCAGCGCGGTCCGGCATTGCTGGACGTGCATACCAGCCGGGCGGAGCTGGTGATGCCGCCGCAGATCGAGGCCAAACAGGTGGCGGGTACGGCCCTGTATGCGGCCAAGGCGGTGTTGAATGGCCGCTTCGACGACGTGAAGCATCTGCTGGTGGACAACTTCCTGAAGAAGTGAGGGGGGGCGATGCAAGGCTGCGCCCTGCACCCGCTACGCGCCAGAGCCAGAGCAGAAGCTGGTTTCCTGAGGGATGGCGGGGTGGGTCCGGTTGCGGGGGACGCCGTGAATCCGTCCCTGGAGGCTCGGTCGCGCCATCCATGGCGCTCACGCCCCCGCAACCGGACCCACCCCGCCTTCGACA
>NZ_JASGBV010000064.1:0-59680 GCF_030053245.1 Stenotrophomonas sp. RS-48 | reverse complement strand
CGTGCCCGGCGAATCTTCAATCAATACAGGATGCGGGTACGCAACGTGCCCGGAATGGCCGCCAGTTCTTCGCGTACCGCGGTGGCCTGCTCCTCGCTGGCGGTGATGTCGATCACCACGTAACCGACCTTCGGGTCGGTGCGCAGGAACTGGCCGTCGATGTTGACGTTGTGGCGCGAGAAGATCTCGTTGACCTTGGACAGCACGCCCGGCACGTTTTGGTGGATGTGCAGCAGGCGCAGGCTGTCTTCGTGTTCGGGCAGGGTCACTTCCGGGAAGTTGACCGCCGACAGGGTGCTGCCGTTGTCGCTGTAGCGCACCAGCTTGGCGGCGACTTCCACGCCGATGTTGTCCTGCGCTTCCAGCGTGCTGCCGCCGACATGCGGGGTCAGGATCACGTTGTCGTGGCGGGTCAGTGGTGATTCGAAGATGTCGCCGTTGCCCTTCGGCTCCACCGGGAACACATCCAGTGCAGCCCCGCCGACATGGCCGCTGGCCAGCGCTGCGTCCAGCGCGTCGATGTCGACCACGGTGCCGCGCGCCGCATTGATCAGGTGCGCGCCCTTGCGCATCTTCGCCAGCTCGGTGCTGCCGATCATCCACTGCGTGGCCGGGGTTTCCGGCACGTGCAGGGTAACGATGTCGGCACGTGCCAGCAGGTCGTCCAGGCTGGCCGCGGCACGGGCATTGCCCAGCGCCAGCTTGGTTTCCACGTCGTGGAAGATCACCTGCATGCCCAGCGATTCGGCCAGCACGCCGACCTGGGTGCCGATGTGGCCGTAGCCGATGATGCCCAGCGTCTTGCCCCGTACCTCATGGCTGCCGCTGGCGGACTTCGACCAGCCGCCGCGGTGGCATTCAGCGTTCTTCTGCGGGATGCCACGGGTCAGCATGATCGCCTCGGCGATCACCAGTTCGGCCACGCTGCGGGTGTTGGAATAGGGCGCGTTGAACACCGGGATGCCGGCCAGCTCGGCCGCGTCCAGATCGACCTGGTTGGTGCCGATGCAGAAGCAGCCCACCGCGATCAGGCGCTTGGCCTCGGCCAGCACCTCGGCGCTGAGCTGGGTGCGCGAACGGATGCCGACGATATGCGCCTCGGCGATGCGCGCCTTCAGTTCGTCCTCGGGGAGCGCCTTGGTGTGCGCCTCGATCTGGCTGTAGCCGGCGGCGCTGAATACCTCCACGGCGGTCTGGCTGACCCCCTCCAGCAACAGCACGCGGATATCCTGCTTCGGGAACGAGGTCTTCTTCGGCGACATGGGGCAACACGGCCAGTGGGACAGGGGCTGACCACTATGCCAGATCGGACCGCCCATGGTGCAGTGCGCAATTGGTTGCATCCGTAGCTATCTGTGCGGCACTGCAGGGCTGGACGCTGGCGCGTGCCACTGGCACGCTTGCCCGTTCGTCACGCACCGCGCTGGACCGTCATGACCGATTCCCGCATTGCCTCGCTGCTGCAGGCCTGTCCCGGCCTGAAGCTGAAGACCGACCCATCCGACCTGGAGCATTACGGTCGCGACTGGACCCGGCGCTGGACGCCGGCGCCGCTGGCGATCGCGCTGCCGGCCACGGTCGAGGAGGTGCAGGCGGTGATGCGCTGGAGCGCGGCCGAAGCGGTTGCGGTCGTGCCCTCCGGGGGCCGTACCGGGCTGTCTGGCGGCGCGGTGGCCGCCCACGGCGAACTGGTGCTGAGCCTGGAACGGATGAACAAGGCCCTGGCCTACGACGCGGTCGACCGGACCCTGGTGGTGCAGGCCGGCATGCCGCTCGAAGCGCTGCACAACGCCGCGCTGGAGCATGGATTGATCTATCCGGTCGACTTCGCCGCGCGCGGGTCGTGTTCGATCGGCGGCAACATCGCCACCAATGCCGGCGGCATCCGCGTGATCCGGTACGGCAACACCCGTGAATGGATCGCCGGGTTGAAGGTGGTCACTGCCAGCGGCGAACTGCTGGAGTTGAACAAGGGCCTGATCAAGAACTCCAGCGGCTACGACTTCCGCCAGCTGCTGATCGGGTCGGAAGGCACGCTGGGCGTGATCGTCGAGGCAACGGTGAAGCTGACCGATCCCCCGCCGGCCAGCAACGTGATGCTGCTGGCGTTGCCCAGCTTCGATGTGCTGATGCAGGTATTCGCCGCCTTCCGCGCGCGCCTGCAGCTGCAGGCGTTCGAGTTCTTCACCGACCGGGCGCTGGAACACGTGCTGGCACATGGTGCGCAGGCGCCGTTCGACGAAGTGCATCCGTACTATGTCGTGACCGAGTTCGCTGCCAATGATGAGGCACAGGAAGCCGCGGCAATGGCGGCCTTCGAGGACTGCATGGGCAACGGCTGGGTCAGCGACGGCGTGATCAGCGCCAGCGACGCCCAGGCGGCCCAGCTGTGGCGCCTGCGGGAGGGCATCACCGAATCACTGGCGCGCTACAAGCCCTACAAGAATGACGTCTCGGTGCGTATCTCGGCGATGCCGGCATTCCTGGCCGAGACCCAGGCGCTGATCGGCCAGGCCTATCCACACTTCGATGTGGTCTGGTTCGGCCATATCGGCGACGGCAACCTGCACATCAACGTGCTGAAGCCGGACGACACCAGCGACGCCGAGTTCCTTGCCCAGTGCGAGCAGGTGACCAAGCTGCTGGCGCAGGTGCTGGCGCGTTTCGATGGCAGCATTTCGGCCGAACATGGGATCGGCCTGGTCAAGAAGGGTTACCTGGACAGCACGCGCGGGTCGGCGGAAATCGCGTTGATGAAGGCGGTCAAGCGTGCGTTCGATCCCGAAGGGCGGCTGAACCCGGGCAAGCTGTTCGACGCCTGATCTGGGCAAACCCTTCACGCACCCGTTACGCTCCACCCATTCCTTCAACCGGCCTGCGACCGATGATCCGACCGTTCCTGCTGATTGCCCTGCTGTCCCTGCCGCTGGCCGGCTTCGCTTCCAGCTTCGCCGGCACCTCGGCCGGTTCGGCAACCGGTGCATCGTCCGGCTCGTCGGGCAGCAGCTCGGGTGACGACAAGGTCGTGCGCGCTGCGCGCGATGATGCCGCGGCCTTTGTCGCCAGCGACGGCCAGATCCGTGGCGCGCGCCTGCAGGCCGCGCTGGTCCATCTGCGCGAGCAGGACGCTGCCGCGCAGCAGCAGAGCGATCTGGAACTGGCGCGCGCCCTGCTGGCGCGTTGATCCGGGCCGCATGCCGCCCGCGGTTTCGCTTGCCGTGGCGCCGGCCGATGCACGGCTGAACGTCTTGCGTACGCGGGCAGCAGCAGATGCCGGCCGCGACCCGGCGCTGTCCAAGCGTGCCCTGCATGCAGGATGGGGTATCGCATTGGCGTGGCTGGCGATACCGGTGGCGCATGCGACCGACCGCCTGCAGCTGGACCCCGCAGGCCTGGACCCAACACAACAACGGCTGGCCCGGCAGACCCTGGCCGACGTGCAGTCGCTGCTGCCCGAGGGGCTGCTGCGCGCGTTGCCGCCGCAGGTGCAGGTGCGCTGGAGTGAGGCCCTGCCGGCCGATGTGCACGGTCGGGCCTTTGGCGGACGCGTGTCGCTGCGTCGCGACCTGCTGGATGAGGAGGTGCCCGGCGCCCGCCGCGCGCGACGCAGCGCGCTGGTGCACGAACTGGCCCACGTTGCCGACCGCAACGGTGCAGGCTGGTCGCGCAGCGCTCGCTGGCGCGATCTGTCCGGCTGGCAGCGCAGGCCGTGGCATCTGGGCCGCGGTGACAATGATTTCCGTGACCGCAGCCCGGATCCCTACGAGCTGACGGATGCGGCCGAGTACCTGGCAGTGAATGCCGAGCATTTCGTGCTCGATGGTGCGTTCGGCTGCCGCCGTCCAGCCCTGGCGCAGTGGTACCGGGCGCATTTCGGCACGCCGCCATCGCTGCCACGCCCGCACTGTGAGGCAACCCTCCCACTGCTGCAGGCCGAAGCGGAGGAGGGGGCAGCCTCGTTGCTGCAGCTGGATCCCGCGCGCGTCTATGCGGTGGACTACCTGTTCGCCGAAGGCAGCCGGCAGCCGATGAGCCGCTGGGGCCACAGCATGCTGCGGCTGGTCATCTGCCGGCCGGGCCGGACGCCGGGACCGGCGTGCCGGCTGGATCTCGAACATCACCGCGTGCTGTCCTTCCGCGCGTTCGTGGGCGATGTGCAGATTTCCAACTGGCGTGGCCTGACCGGCGACTATCCTTCGCGCCTGTTCGTGCTGCCGCTACAGCAGGTGGTGGATGAATACACCAAGGTCGAGCTGCGTGGCCTGCAGTCGCTGCCCCTGCGCCTGCAGCGCGACGAAATCGCCAGCCTGCTGGAACGCACCGCGCAGGTGCATTGGACCTATGACGGACGCTACTACTTCGTCAGCAACAACTGCGCGGTGGAGACTGCGAAACTGCTGCAGGCCGGCGTGCCCCGGCTCGGCCAGGCCGGGCTCGCCCAGCTCACCCCGCGGGGACTGCGGCGTCGGCTGGCACGGTTGCATGTTCTGGACGACCAGGTACTGGCGGATCGGGCGGGTGCGCAGGCGCAGGGGTATTACTTTGCTTCCGCGCGTGATCATTACCAGCAGCTTTTTTCCGTGGCTGCCACCCAGCTCGCCTTGCCGGCGCGCGACGTGCGCGCATGGCTGAAGCTGCCCGCGCGCGAACGCGGCCCCTGGCTGCTGCAGGGTGATCTGCGCGCGAGTGCTGGCCTGCTGCTGCTGGAACAGGCCGCGCAGCGACGCGCGGAGCTGCGCGCGCGTGACGTGCTGAAGCGCCGTCTGCTGGCGGCGCCGGAAAGCGCTGAGGCACAGAGCCTGCGTGAACTGCTGGACCTGAGCGGGCAGTGGCTGCGTCCCGGGGAGCTGCTGGCGGACGGCGGCTACGGCTTGCCGCTGCCTGAGGAACAGGTACTGCTGGCCGACCGCGTTGCGCTGGCCAGCGCCCAGGCGGTGCCGGCATGGCGGACCCTGCGCATGCAGCTGCGGCAGCAGCTGCCGCCGTCGCAGCGGGGTGAGCTCGATGACATCGATGCGAACCTGGCGGCGCTGGGTGAGCGCCTGCGACGGCAGGCGACGCCTACTGACGCGGCAGTTCGATGACGAAGCGGCTGCCGCCACTGCCACCGGGCGCGCAGTAGACCTTTCCGCCATGTGCATCGGCAATGGCCTTGACCACGGCCAGGCCCAGGCCGCTGCCACCGCCCTGGCGCGAACGTGAACCGTCGGCGCGCATGAAGGGGCTGAAAATGTCCGCGTGCAGTGCCGGATCGATGCCGGGGCCCTCATCCTCGATGGCAACCTGCACGTGTCCCGGGGTGTCATGCACGGCAATCCGCACCCGGCCCGGGCTGGCGTAGCGCCGTGCGTTCTCCAGCAACGCAAGAAGCGCCTGCCGCAGGCGGGTCGGATCGCAGTGGGCGTTGTGCTCCTCGCGGCTGGTCTCCAGTTCCAGCACGAAGCCGGCCGCGCGGAACTGGGGATCGACCAGGGTCATCACCGAGTGCACCTCGGCCACCACATCGGTGCGGGCGCGGCGCACGTCCAGCCGGGCGTTGTCCGCCAGGCTCAGCACGCGCAGATCCTCGATCAGCCGCGACAGCCCTTCCACCTGCGCCAGCAGGCTGCGGAACTGCGATTCGTCGGGGTGGAACACGCCTTCGGCCAGGCCCTGCAGGCGACCACGCAGGATGGTGACCGGCGTGCGCAGTTCGTGGGCGATGGCGGCGTGCCACATCATCCGTTCGCTTTCCATGTGCTGCAGGCGGCGCGCCATCGCGTTGAAGTCATCGACCAGCGCGGCGACCTCGCCGGGAGAGTTGCCGTCGGCGCTGGCGCGTGCGCCCAGGTCGCCGCTGGCCAGCGCTCGCACGCTGTCGACCAGCGAATTCAACGGGGACAGGATACGGTGGGCGAGGCGGAACGACGCGGCGATCGCAAGGGCGAGTCCGGTCAGGATGACACCGACCATCCAGGCCAGTTCGGGACCCGTCGGTAGCCAGCTTTCCGGCTCGACCGTACTGGCCGGCGAAAACTCGACCAGCACCGCATACAGCAGCCAGGACGAGAGGATCATCATCACGATGACGCCGATCACCATCAGCGACATCGAGACGACGATGTGGCGGCTGAGCCCGGACCGGCGCATCAGCGGTCGGCCATCAGGCGGTAACCGACGCCGCGCACGCTGGCCGGGATGTTGACCATGCCCACGTCGTCCAGCTTGCGGCGCAGCTTGCTGACATGGCTGTCGACCGTGCGCTCCAGCGCTTCACTCTCAGGCAGGCATTCATGCATCAGTTCACTGCGGCTGAAGATGCGGGTCGGTGCCAGGGCCATGCAGTGCAGCAGCTTGAACTCGGTCAGCGTCAGCAGGACTTCATGGCTGTAGCCATCGCCTTCCACATGCACGGCATGGGTTGCCGGATCGATCAGCAGCTGCCCGATGCGCAGTGCCGCCGGTGCATCCACGCGTGAGGATCTGAGCGTCCGCCGCAGCACCGCGCGCACGCGCGCAGCCACCTCGGCCGGGTTGAACGGCTTGACCACGTAATCGTCGGCACCCATGCGCAGCGCGGTCAGCTTGTCCAGGTCCTGGTCGAGCGCGGTCAGCATGATCACCGGCGTTTCCCCGCGCTGGCGCAGCTGGCTCAGCACGCTCCATCCGTCCAGCCGCGGCAGTTGTACATCCAGCAGGACCAGGTCCGGACGCATGTTGCGGTGCAGGTCCAGTGCGCTGTGGCCGTCGCCGGCGCGCAGGGTGCGCAGGCCCTCACGTTCAAGATAGGCAGTGAGGATGTCGGCGATCTCGGCCTCGTCCTCCACGATCAGGACCAGGGCGGCGAGGGCGGTGGAGGCGTGCATGCGTGGATCAGGCCATAAGGTGCTTGCCTCCATCGTATCTCCACACTTCCTCCATCGAAACCCCATCATCGCCGCGCAGACTGCGCGCTTCATGACCTATCCGCCGCGCCCGCGGCATTGTGCACAGCAATGAGAACCTTCAGGACCCCGGCCGCGTTGATCGCGGTCCTCGCCTTGGCCATGACGGCCTGTTCCTCGCCCGAGGCCAGCCCCGAACCCGCACCGCGCGTGAGTGTGGTGACCGTCGGCCCACAGGTCGTGCAGCGCGACGATGAGCTGCCGGGCCGCGTGACGGCCGTGCGTACCGCACAGATCCGTGCGCAGGTCGGCGGCATCGTGCAGCGTCGCCTGTTCGAGCAGGGGGCCGAAGTCACCGCCGGGCAGGCGTTGTTCCAGATCGATCCGGCGGCCTTCCGTGCGGACGTCGATTCGGCGCTGGCGGCCCTGCAGCGCAGCGAGGCGGCGCTTGCCCGCAGCCGTGTGCAGTCGCAGCGGCTGCACGCCCTGGCGGCGGCGCAGGCCGTCAGCCAGCAGCATCGCGACGACGCCAGCGCCGAGTACGAGCAGGCGCGCGCCGCGGTGAATGAAGCCCGGGCGATTCTTGCCCGCCGCCAGCTGGACCTGCGCTATGCGACGGTCAGCGCGCCGATCAGCGGACGCATCGATCAGGCATGGGTGACCGAGGGAGCGCTGGTCGGCGTGGCCGATGCCGAGCCGATGGCGGTGGTGCAGCAGATCGACCAGGTCTACGTGGATGTTCGCCAGCCTGCGTCCCAGCTGGAGTCGCTGCAGCGCAGCGCCGCGAGCGGTGGACAGTCGTCGGTGGCGATCATCGGCCCGGCGGGCCGGCCGTTGTCGGAACGTGGCGAGCTGCTGTTCTCCGGCATCAGCGTCGATGCGCGTACGGGCGACGTGATGCTGCGCATCCTGGTGAACAACCCGCAGCGCCAGCTGCTGCCCGGAATGTACGTACGGGCAAGAGTGCCGCGCGGTGCCCCGTCCAGTGCGCTGGTGCTGCCGCAGCAGGCCGTGCTGCGCAGTGCCGGTGGCCAGGCCTATGCCTGGGTGGTCGGCAGTGACGGCAAGGCGGTGATCCGCACGCTGGAGATCGATGGCAGCGTGGATCGGCAGTGGCTGGTCCGGCATGGCCTGAAGGCGGGCGAGAAGGTGGTGGTCGAAGGCCAGGAGCGCCTGCAGGAAGGCGTGGTGGTCCAGATGCACGACTGGTCACGGCCCGTCGCCACTGCCGGGGCCGCACCGTCCGGTCGTCAGGGCTGAGTCCGCCAGGACCCGGCCGATCCAGGAAAATCCAACATGGCACGTTTCTTCATCGATCGCCCGGTGTTCGCCTGGGTGCTGGCGATCTTCATCATCCTTGCCGGTGTCCTGGCGATTCCGCGGTTGGCCGTGGAACGCTACCCGGCAGTCGCTCCGCCCAGTGTCAGCATCTACGCGAGCTATCCAGGCGCAAGCCCGCAGACATTGAACGATGCGGTGGTCGCGCTGATCGAGCGCGAACTGTCCAGCGTCAAGCACCTGCTGTACTTCGAATCGTCGGTGGATACCTCCGGGGAGGCGTCGATCACGGCGACCTTCCAGCCAGGAACCAACCCCGAACTGGCCCAGGTCGATGTGCAGAACCGGATCAAGGCGATCGAGCCGCGCCTGCCGCGCAGCGTGCGCCAGAACGGGCTGTACGTGGAGGCGGCCGATTCCGGTTTCCTGATGCTGGTCGGCCTGCGTTCGCCGGATGCCAGCGTCAGCGAGGCCGCGCTGGGTGACTTCATGGCGCGCAACATCATCGAGGAATTGCGCCGCATCGACGGTGTCGGTCGCGTGCAGCTGTTCGGCGCGGAGCAGGCGATGCGCGTCTGGCTCGATCCCACGCGGCTGACCGGGTATGGCCTGACCATGGGCGACGTGGTCAGCGCCATCGAGCAGCAGAACCTGGAAATCGCACCGGGTCGCATCGGCGACTCCCCCGGTCTGCCCGGCCAGCGCCTGACCGTGCCGCTGAGCGCCGATGGCCAGCTGTCCACGCCCGCGCAGTTCGCTTCGATCGTGCTGCGTGCGCGTGCGGATGGCTCGCGGGTGTTGCTGGGTGACGTCGCCCGGGTCGAACTGGGGGCGCAGAGTTACGCCTGGGGTACCCGTGAGGATGGTCAGCCTGCGACTGCGGCGGGCGTCCAGCTGCGGCCCGGTGCGAACGCCGTACGCACTGCCGCAGCGGTGCGCGACAGGATGGCCGAGCTGGCGCCGCTGCTGCCGCGTGGCGTGGAGTCGAGCATTCCGTTCGATACCGCGCCCTTTGTCAGCATCTCGATCCGCAAGGTAGTGCAGACACTGCTGGAGGCCATGCTGCTGGTGTTCGCGGTGATGTACCTGTTCCTGCAGAACTGGCGCTATACGCTGATACCTGCCGTGGTCGCGCCGATCGCGCTGCTGGGTACGTTCGCGGCAATGCTGGCGCTGGGATTCTCGATCAACGTCCTCACCATGTTCGGCATGGTGCTGGCGATCGGCATCATCGTCGATGATGCGATCGTGGTGGTCGAAGGCGTGGAACGGATCATGGCCGAGGAGGGGTTGCCACCCCGCGAGGCGACGATCAAGGCAATGCGCGAACTGACCGGCGCGGTGATCGGCATCACCCTGGTATTGACCGCGGTGTTCATTCCGATGGCGTTCGCCAGTGGTTCGGTGGGCGCGATCTACCGTCAGTTCACCGTGGCGATGTCGGTATCGATCCTGTTCTCCGCGCTGCTGGCGCTTAGCCTCACGCCTGCACTGTGCGCCACGCTGCTACGCGGAAACACACGCGGGCATCATGGCCGCAGTGGCCTGTTCGGCGCCTTCAACCGCGGCTTCGAGCGGATGACCGGCCGCTACCAGCGTTGCGTGGCCGCCGTGCTGCAGCGAAGCGGGCGCGTGATGGGGGTGTTCGTCGCACTGGTGGCAGCGCTTCTGCTGGGCCTTAACGGGTTGCCCGGGGCATTCCTGCCGGAGGAGGACCAGGGGTACTTCATGACCTCGATCCAGCTGCCGGCCGAGGCGACCACCGAGCGCACGCTTGCCGTCGTTGAAGCGTACGAACATCACGTGGCCTCGCGCCCCGGCGTTGCATCCAACCAGTCGATCCTCGGGTACAGCTTCTCCGGCTCGGGGCCGAGTGCTGCACTGGCCTACACGATGCTGAAGGATTGGGGGGAGCGTGCCGGTGCGACGGCTGCCGGCGAGGTGGAGGCGGTACGGAAGGCGATGTCGACGCTGGTCGAGGGCGAAGTCATGAGCGTGATGCCGCCGGCCATCGACAGCCTCGGCCGCTCGTCAGGCTTCTCGCTGGCGCTGCAGGCGCGGACCGGGCAGACCCAGGCCGAGCTGCGCGCTGCCCTCCAGCAGCTGCTGCAGCTGGCCCAGGCCAGCACACTGCTGTCCGATGTGCATGCCGATGGAATGCCCGCAGGTACCAGCGTCCGGCTTGACATCGATCGCGCCAAGGCCGAGGCGATGGGCGTGGCGTTCAGCGAGATCAGCGGAACGCTGTCGGCGGCAATGGGCTCGCAATACGTCAACGACTTTCCGAACAAGGGACGGCTGCAGCAGGTCATCGTCCAGGCGGATGCGCCGTACCGGATGGAGCTGGGCGACGTGCTCAAGCTGTATGTCCGCAACAGCGAAGGGGGCATGGTGGCGCTGTCGGAGCTGGTCGATCCGCAGTGGACGGAAGCGCCCCTGCAGCTGCAGCGCTATCTCGGCTTCCCGGCATTGAATCTGTCCGGCGCGCCCGCGTCGGGCGTTTCCACCGGGCAGGCGATGGACGAGATGGAGCGCCTGGCCCGGCAGCTGCCGGCGGGCTTCGCACTGCAGTGGACCAGTCAGTCGCTGCAGGAGCGCGAGTCCGGCGCGCAGGCCCCGTGGTTGCTGCTGCTGTCGATGCTGGTGGTGTTCCTGGTCCTGGCGGCGCTGTACGAGAGCTGGTCCATACCAATGGCGGTGATGCTGGTGGTGCCGCTGGGCCTGCTGGGAGCCGTAGCGGCGGTGCTGCTGCGGGGCATGCCCAACGACGTTTTCTTCAAGGTCGGCATGATCACGGTGATCGGCCTGTCGGCGAAGAACGCGATCCTGATCGTCGAGTTCGCGCGACAGCTGCAGCAGCAGGGACGCGGGCTGGTGGAAGCGGCCGTGGAGGCAGCGCGCCTGCGCCTGCGGCCCATCGTGATGACGTCGCTGGCGTTCGCGCTCGGCGTGGTGCCCCTGATGGTGGCGCAGGGTGCCTCGAAGGAAACACAGCAGGCAATCGGTACCGGTGTGTTCGGTGGCATGGTCAGCGCGACCGTGCTCGCGGTGTTCTTCGTGCCGGTGTTCTATGTGGTGGTGCAGGGGGTGCGGCAACGGATCGCGCGGCGCCTGCGCAGGCGCCGGCCACTGCCGGAAGGATCTGTGGATGGGAACGGATAACGGTCAAACGCTGCACGACGTACAGCTGAAGGCGCTGGAACGGCGCCTGTGCCAGGCCCTGATCGAGGGTGATCGGCAGGCACTGTCGCTGCTGTTGTCGCCGGCGATGTTCATGATGGATGGCGATGGCGGGCGTCTGTTTGATCTGCCCTGGCTGGATGACTGGTTGGGCGGGCACCTGCAGGTGCGGGCGCTGCATCTGCAGGCGGTGGACACCCTGCTGTGCGGTCGGCTGGCGCTGCTGTCCAGCCCGGTGCAGATGGTGGTCGTCCGGCACGGGCAGGAGCAGGCATTGCGGATGCGTCTGTTGCGGGTCTGGGCCTGTAGTTCCGGCGGGGAGGGCGCGCAGCTGCTGTCGATGACGGTGCTCGCGGCGTGAACGCGATCACATCGGTTTCAGCGCCGGCTCATCGCCGGATGATAGGGTGGTTATCTTAAGTACGGTCGACAAGGAGTCGAGTCATGCGTGTAGTTTCCAGTCTGTCGACGGCTTCGCTGGCCCTGGTGCTGGCGGCCTGCCAGCCATCGACGCCGCCTGCCGCAGCAGGTGGCACGGCTGACCCGGCGCCGCCGGAGCCGCAGCCGCTGTCCACGAACTCGACCGCCAGCCAGACGGCCTATCAGTGTGGCGATCTGGCCGTGCGTGCGACGTTCAACGGCGAGGACGCAGCCACCGTGGTGATCGGGGATCGCACGTTCGCCATGACCTCCGAGCGTGCTGCTTCGGGGGCGAAGTACGGCGACGGGCAGGGCAACAGTTTCTGGACGAAGGGCCACGATGACGGGCTGCTCAGCCTGAAGGGCGAAGCGGACCGCGAGTGCCGCGCGGTGGAGGCCACGGAAGGCGACGGCCGTGCCGGTGCTGCCGCGTTCAGGGCGACCGGCAACGAACCGGGCTGGCTGGCGGTGGTCGACGGTGACACGCCGGGCCTGCAGGTGCAGGTCGATTATGGCCAGCGGCACTTCGACGTGGGCGCACCCAACGAGGGAGCCGACGGGTGGAGTGGCAAGGCCGCGGACGGTACCGACATCAAGCTCACCTTCCAGCGCACGACGTGCACGGACGACATGAGTGGGGAGCCGTTCGAGGCGAAGGCGATGCTGACCGTCGGCACGCGCCAGTACCATGGGTGTGGCAATTTCGGCGCCAGGCAGCCGTAAGTTGGTCGGCAGAGCCGAGCGGGGCTCGGCTCTGCCAGGCGCGTGCGGTCAGCTCAGTCCGCGCGGCCTGCGAACTCGCCGGTGGCAGTGTTCACCAGCACGCGTTCGCCATTGACGATGTACTCCGGCACCATGATCTCGATACCGGTATTGAGCTTGGCCGGCTTGGGACGCTTGGTGGCGGTGCCGCCCTTCAGTTCCGGCGGGGTCTCGATCACTTCCAGCACCACCGAGGCCGGCAACTGGATGGCCACCGGCTGCTCGTCGATCACCTGCACGTAGATGCCGGTCAGGCCATCGGTGATGTAGCCGGCGTCGTCGCCGATGACGTCCGCATCCAGGGTGTAGGGGGTGTAGTCCTCGTCATCGAGGAAGACGAATGCATCGCCATCCTTGTACGAATAGGTGGACTGGCGGCGCAGCAGTTCGACCTCGACCAGATTGTCGTCGGCATCGAAGCTGGCATCGAGCTTGTTGCCGCCCGGCACGCTGTACATGATGAAGCGGAAGCGGACGTTGCCACCCCGGCCCTGCGGGGAGCTGCGCTCGATGTCGCGGATCTGGTAGACGCCGTTGTTGTACTCGACGACGTTGCCCTTCTTGATGTCGTTGGCTTTCATGGTGATCTGGGTCGTTGGGGGTGGACGCCGTCCCGGCGCCCGGGGGAATCACTTCGGAGCGAGGCGGGTAGCGCCGTCCAGGCGGATGGTCTCGCCATTGAGGTAGGTGTTGCCGAGGATGAAGCCGACCAGGCTGGCGAAATCCTCCGGCTTGCCCAGCCGCGACGGGAACGGGATCGAGGCGGCAAGCGACTGCTGTACGGCTTCGGGCATGCCATCGACCATCGGTGTCCAGAACACGCCCGGGGCGATGGTGTTGACGCGGATGCCGAAGCGCGAGAGCTCGCGGGCCATCGGCAGCGTCATCGACACCACACCGCCCTTGCTGGCGGCGTACGCGGCCTGGCCGATCTGGCCCTCATAGGCGGCGATGCTGGCGGTGTTGATGATGACACCGCGTTCGCCATCGGCGCCGGCCTCGTTGTGCTGCATGCGGTTGGCGGCGGCCTTGGCCACGTTGAAGCTGCCGACCAGGTTGACCATCACCGTGCCCTGGAAGCCGGCCAGCGGCATCGGGCCTTCCTTGCCGAGCACACGGCCCGCGCCGAGGATGCCGGCGCAGTTCATCGCCACGTTGAGGCCGCCGAGGAAATCGTGGGCCTGGTCGATGGCCGCCGCCACGGCAGCTTCATCACTGACGTTGACGTTGAAATAGCGGGCGTTGTCGGCACCCAGCGCGGCGACGGCGGCGCTGCCTTTGTCGTCGTTGAGGTCGAACAGGGCCACCTTGCCGCCTTGGGCGACGAGGTGCTCGGCCACGGCCAGGCCAAGGCCGGAAACGCCGCCGGTGATCACGGCACGTACGGAAGACAGCTGCATTGCACGGTCCTGCAGGTTCGAGAACCGCCGATTCTAACGGAAGCCACGACCGCTGCCGTTGTGCACCGCGCCGCCCGGAGCCCGGGCGACGCGCCCTGATGGATCAGACGGCCGCGAGGGCCTGGCCGGTGCGGCTGGCGGTCGCACGCCCGAGCAGGCCGGCCAGCCAACGACCGGTTTCCGCCAGCGCCGGCAGGTCCACCCCGCTGTCCAGGCCAAGGCCCTGCAGCAGATAGACCACGTCCTCGCTGGCGACGTTGCCGCTGGCGCCTTTCGCGTAAGGGCAGCCGCCCGCGCCGGAGACGGCGCTGTCGACCACGCGCACGCCTTCTTCCAGGCAGGTGGCGATGTTGGCAATGGCCTGCCCGTAGGTGTCATGGAAGTGCACGGCCAGCGCGCTCATCGGGATCTCCGTGGCGACTGCCTGCAGCATCGCCCGCGCCTTGCGCGGCGTGCCGACGCCGATCGTGTCGCCCAGCGAGATCTCATAGCAGCCCATCTGGTGCAGGGCGCGCGCCACCCGCACCACATCGGCCAGGGGGACCTCGCCCTGGTAGGGACACCCCAGCACGGTGGAGACATAGCCGCGTACCCGTACGCCATCGGCGGCGGCGCGGCGCAGGATCGGCTCGAAGCGGGCCAGCGACTCGTCGATGCCGGCGTTGGTGTTGGTGCGGTTGAACGCCTCGGAGGCGGCCGTGAACACCGCCACTTCCTCCACGCCGACCGCGAGCGCCCGCTCGTAGCCCTGTTCATTCGGTACCAGCACTGGATAGTGGATGCCGGGCCGGCGCTGGATGCCGGCATAGACCTCAGCGGCATCCGCCAGCTGCGGCACCCACTTCGGGCTGACGAAACTGGTCGCTTCGATGCTGCGCAGGCCGGTGGCCGACAGGCGGTTGATCAGCTCGATCTTGTCGGCCGTAGAGACCGGTTGCTTTTCGTTCTGCAGGCCGTCCCGCGGGCCGACCTCGACGATGCGGACGTAGTCGCTCATGCCTCCGTCTCCGCAGCGGGGCGCTGGCAGACCGCCTCGATGTTGTTGCCGTCCGGGTCGAGCACGAAGGCGGCGTAGTAGTTCGGGTGATACCAGGGACGTACGCCGGGACCACCATTGTCGCGTCCTCCGGCGGCCAGGGCGGCGGCATGGAACGCGTCCACCTGCGCGCGGCCGGTACAGGCGAAGGCGACGTGCACGCCATGGCTGACGCTGCCGCCATTGCCGATCCAGAAGAACGGCTTGCCATCGCGGCCGAAGCCGACCTGGTCATGGGTGCCGGTCTGCTCCGCGGTGACCTCCATCACCACGCCGATCTGCAGTGGGGCCAGTGCCTGGCTGAAGAACGCCCTGCTGCGCGCCAGGTCGGCGCTGGTCAAACCAAGATGATCGAGCATGTTCAGGCCTCCGTGACCCAATGGGGGGCGCGCTTGTCGAGGAAGGCGCCCAGGCCTTCCTGACCCTCGGCCGAGACCCGCAGGCGCGCGATCAGGGCGGCATTGTCGCGGTCGAGCGCATCGCGGTCATGGCTGTCACGGACCTGCCGGACCAGGCGCTTGGCCGACGCTGAGGCGATCGGGCCGGCCTTGTCGAGCAGGGCCAGCTGGCGCTGCACCGCCTCGTCCAGCCGCTCCGGTTCCACCAGCTGGTGCACCAGGCCGATGCGCAGCGCGGTGTCGGCGTCGAAGTGCTCGCCGGTCGCGAACCAGCGGCGGGCCTGACGCGGCCCGATCGCCTCGATCACGTACGGCGAGATCACGGCCGGCAGCAGGCCAAGGCGGCTTTCGGTCAGGCCGAACCGGGCGCTGGTGCTGGCGATGGCGATGTCGCAGCAGGCGACCAGACCGACACCCCCGCCGAAGGCGGCACCGTGGACCCGGGCCAGGGTCGGCTTGGGCAGTTCGTCCAGGGTGCGCATCAGGCGCGCCAGGGCCAGAGAATCCTCGCGGTTGTCAGCCTCGCTGGCAGCGGCCATGCCCCGCATCCACTGCAGGTCGGCACCGGCCGAGAAGGATGCGCCGTGGCCGGCCACCACCACCGCGCGCACCGCGTCTTCCCGCCCGGCCGCCTCCAGCGCGGCGGTCAGCCGGGCGATCAGGCCTGCATCGAAGGCGTTGTGCAGCTCCGGCCGGTTCAGCCAGAGGGTGAGGACGGCGCCACTGCGCTCGATCTGCAAAGCATCGTTCATGGGATTCCAGGGTCACTCCATACCTGTATGGATCATAGCGGGCCATTGGTCATGGGCCATGACGCGACGCGGGAATGTTAGAATCGAGAACCATTTACATCCAGCAGAGAACAGGCTAGATGACGCTGTCCGAACTGCCCCTGCATACCTCGGCCGTGGTCGACTCCGTGCAGGACCTGCATGCCAACGATGCCATTGCCCGCCGCCTGCGCGAGCTGGGCTTCGTCAAGGGCGAGGAGGTCCGCCTGGTGGCCAAGGGCCCACTGGGGGGAGAGCCGTTGCTGGTGCAGGTCGGGTTCACCCGTTTCGCACTGCGTATCAGTGAAGCCAAGCGCGTCGTGATCGACGCTGCCAGCCAGGAAAGACGTGCATGACCGCATCCGCCACTGCCGCCCCCCTGCGCATCGCGCTGGTCGGTAACCCGAACAGCGGCAAGACCGCCCTGTTCAACCAGCTGACCGGCAGCCGGCAGAAGGTCGCCAATTACACCGGCGTGACCGTCGAGCGCAAGGAAGGACGCCTGCGCGCACCCTCCGGCCGCGAGTTCGCCGTGCTTGACCTGCCGGGTGCGTACAGCCTGCACCCGGCGAGCCTGGACGAGGCGATCACCCGCGACCTGTGCCGCGGCTTCTATCCGGGCGAGGCCGCGCCGGACGTACTGTTGTGCGTGATCGATGCCACCAACCTGCGCCTGCACCTGCGCTTCGCACTGGAACTGCGCGAGTTGGGCAAACCGATGGTGGTGGCGCTGAACATGGTGGATGCGGCCGAGCGCCGTGGCATCCAACTGGACGTGGCAGCGCTGGAGCGCGAGCTGGGCGTGCCGGTGGTCGAGACCGTGGCGGTACGCAAGCAGGGCGCGCGTGCGCTGGTCGAGCGCCTGGACCGCATGGTGCCGCACCTGGATGCGCCGGTGCCGCCGGCCGAGGACGGCATCGACTACCACGCCCGGGTACGCGACATCCTGGCGGTGGCCGTGCGCATGCCGGCGCGCACCGCGAAGATCGACGACACGCTTGACCGCTGGCTGCTGCACCCGGTGTTCGGACTGGTGACGTTGGTCGTGGTGATGTTCCTGATCTTCCAGGCGGTGTTCGCCTGGGCGACACCGCTGATGGATGGCATCGAGGCCGGCTTCGGCTGGCTGGGCGAGGTGGTCGGTGGCGCGCTGCCGGAGGGGCCGCTGACCAGCCTGCTGACCGACGGCATCATCGCCGGCCTGGGAGGCGTGGTGGTGTTCCTGCCGCAGATCCTGATCCTGTTCGCGTTCATCCTCGCGCTGGAAGAGTCCGGCTACCTGCCACGTGCAGCGTTCCTGCTCGATCGGCTGATGGCCGCGGCCGGCCTGTCGGGGCGTTCGTTCATCCCGCTGCTGTCCAGCTTCGCCTGCGCGGTGCCGGGCATCATGGCCACCCGCAGCATCCAGGATCCACGCGACCGGCTGGCGACGATCCTGGTGGCGCCGCTGATGACCTGTTCGGCCCGCCTGCCGGTGTATGCCCTGCTGATCGCCGCCTTCATTCCCGATGGCAAGGTCGGCATCTTCAACCAGCAGGGCCTGGTGCTGTTCGGACTGTACGTGGCCGGCATCCTCAGCGCGCTGGCGATGTCGTGGGTCATGAAGAAGTGGCGCCGCGACAAGAGCGAGCATCCGCTGATGCTGGAGCTGCCCTCGTACCGTATTCCGCATCCGCGTGATCTGGCAGTCGGCCTGTATGAGCGCGGCATGATCTTCCTGCGGCGCGTGGGCGGCATCATCCTGGCGTTGACCGTGCTGCTGTGGTTCCTGCTGTCGTTCCCCGGTGCGCCTGCCGACGCCACGCTGCCGGCCATCGATTACAGCTACGCCGGCCGCATCGGCCATGCGATGACCGCGGTTTTCGCCCCGCTGGGTTTCAACTGGCAGATCTGCATCGCACTGATTCCGGGCCTGGCCGCGCGTGAAGTGGCGGTTTCCTCGCTGGCGACGGTGTACGCGCTGTCCGCGGCCGACGACGATGCGGCGATCTCGGCGCTCACGCCGGTGGTGGCCGATGGCTGGTCGCTGGCCACGGGCCTGTCGCTGCTGGTGTGGTTCATCTATGCGCCGATGTGCATCTCCACGCTGGCCACCATCAAGCGTGAGACCAACTCGTGGAAGAAGATGGGTTTCGCAGCGTTCTACCTGTTCGCAGCGGCCTACGTTGCAGCGCTGATCACCTACCAGGTGACCGTGGCGCTGGGAGGCGGCTGATGGACGCAGGACTGCTGCTCCAGTACCTGCTCGTTGCGCTGGCCGTGCTGGTCAGCGCGTGGGTCGTACTGAAAAAGCAGTTCCCCGGCACCGTGCGCAGAATGCGCGGTGCCTTGGCACTGGCGCTGCTCAAGCCCGGCCGCGCCGGCTGGCTGCAGGCGCTGGGCCGCAGGATCGCGCCCCCTGTCAGTGGCGGCGGCGGTGCCTGTGGTGGCTGCGACAGCTGCGGGCCGACGCCGCCGAAGCAGCACTGACGATGGCGGGAGAGAGCGGGGGCTGCTGCGCTCGCCGAAGCCTCAATCCCGCACCAGCCCACCGTCCACCACCAGATTCTGGCCGGTGACCGCGCGCGCCCAGGGGCTGGCGAAGAACAGCGCGGCGTCGGCGAACTCGGCCGGCGTGGTCACGCTGCGCAGTGGCGTGTTGGCGGCGATGTAATCGAACACCGCCTGCGGTGTCGCCGCGCTGGCATCGGTGCTGCGCAGCAGGCCGCCGGACAGCATGTTGACGGTGATGCCCTGCGGCCCCAGGTCGCCGGCCAAGGTGCGGGTCAGCGAAAGCAGGGCGGCTTTGGCGGCCGTGTAGTCGTGATAGGGCACCACCGGGTTCTGGAACAGATTGGTGCCGATGTTGATGATGCGGCCGAAACCGCGCGCCTGCATGCCGGGCAGGGCGGCCTGCACGGTGTTGAGCGCGCCGCGCACGCTGCCTTCGAACTGCGCCTGGAACGCCGGCCAGCCAATGTCGGCGGCGCCGTCGCGCGCATCACCATTGAAGGAGAAATCGGCCAATGCGTTGTTGACCACGGTGGTCACGCCCTGGCCGAAATGCGCCAGCGCCTGCTGCAGCAGTGCCTCGATCTGGCTCCGGTCGGTGACGTCGGCGCGGAGCGCGAGTGCCTGCCCGCCCAGCTCCACCGCCAGCGCACGTGCGGCCGCCTCGCTGCGGTGGTAGTTGATGATGATCCGGGCACCCTGCGCGGCGAATGCGCGGGCGATATGCTGGCCGAGGCCGCGGCCAGCGCCGGTGACCAGTACCAGCTGTTCGCTGATCTGCATGGGAAATGCGGTCCATTGCATGAAGAGTCCTGCAGCGTAGCAGCGATGATGCTTGCCGGACCGGGCATGCTGCCGCTAGCCTGCGGGGCATGAACCAGACTCCCCTGCGATTGCTCATTCACGGCGCTTCCGGGCGCATGGGCCAGGCCCTGCTGCGGCTGGCCGCCGATCATCCCGAAACCCTGCAGATCGTGGCGGCGGTGACCGGCCGCGCGCCGGCCCAGCGGGTGGTCGACGGAGTGCCGTTCTTTGCCGCCAGCGAGCTGGCAGGGGCGCCGGCATTCGATGTGGCCATCGACTTCAGCCTGCCGGAAGGCTTCGATGCGATGCTGGCCCTGTGCGTTGAACGCGGCGCAGGCCTGGTATCGGGTACCACCGGCATCTCCAGTGCGCAGCGCCAGGCGCTGGACGCCGCCGCGGCGCGCATTCCGCTGGTGTGGGCTTCGAACTTCAGCCTCGGTGTCGCGGTGCTGGACGAGCTGGTCGAGCGTGCTGCGCAGGCCCTGTCGGGCTGGGACTGCGACATCGTGGAATCGCACCATACGCAGAAGAAGGATGCGCCCTCGGGAACGGCACTGACCCTGGGCGCAGCCGCGCAGCGGGGTGGGGCGGATCCGCAGTACGCCAGCCTGCGGGCCGGCGATATCGTGGGTGAGCATCTGGTGCAGTTCACCGGCCTGGGCGAGCGCATCGAACTGGTCCACCGGGCGACCAACCGCGACATCTTCGCCCGCGGTGCGCTGTTCGCCGCACGCCAGCTGCAGGGGCGGGCGCCCGGGAGCTACCGGGTGCGCGACCTGCTGGACACCCCGGCGGACTGATTCACGGGGTCAGATCCCTTTCCCACGGAAAGGGATCTGACCCCTCGCCGCGATTGGGATCAGAGCCCTTTTCCCGCATGAAAAGGGATCCGACCCCGGCCATCGCGCTTTGCACACGCGGGCGTATTGAAATGAATACGCAGTCGCCTGTTCATGAAACGATTCAACCGCTGGCGCGAGCGCTCCGGCAGCGCTACAATTCGCACTCGCCGAATCACCAAAGCCGGACCGGTCCTGAACCGTACGTCCGCGCTTTTTTGCAACCGGATTTCCGTGAAGCACAGGCGTGACTTCGGCACCCCCTCGGTAGCCAAAGTGAGATTTCCGTGACCCAAGCCGCAATCCTCGTCCTCGAAGACGGCACCGTATTCGAGGGCGAATCCGTAGGCGCGCCCGGCCTGTCCGTCGGTGAAGTGGTGTTCAACACCGCCATGACCGGTTACCAGGAAGTGCTGACCGATCCGTCCTACGCCCGGCAGATGGTCACGCTGACCTATCCGCATATTGGCAACACCGGCATGACCGACCAGGACGACGAAGCCTCCAAAGTGTGGTCGGCCGGCCTGATCGTGCGCGATGTGCCGCGCCGCCCCAGCAACTGGCGCAGCCAGGTGTCGCTGCAGGACTGGCTGATCCAGCGTGGCGTGGTGGCCATCGCTGGCATCGATACCCGCAAGCTCACCCGCATCCTGCGCGAGAACGGCGCCCAGAACGGTGCGCTGATGGCTGGTGACATCGATGTTGAGAAGGCGCTGGAAGCCGCCCGCAAGTTCCCGGGTCTGAAGGGCATGGATCTGGCCAAGGTCGTCACTACCGAGAAGACCTATGTCTGGACCGAGGGCCAGCTGGACCTGGATGCCAACGCCTTCGTCAGCGTGCCGGCCCGCTTCAAGGTCGTGGCCTACGATTTCGGCGTGAAGACCAACATCCTGCGCATGCTGGCCGAACGCGGCTGCGAAGTGACCGTGGTGCCGGCGCAGACCCCGGCGGCTGAAGTGCTGGCGCTGAAGCCCGACGGTGTCTTCCTGTCCAATGGCCCGGGTGACCCGGAGCCGTGCGATTACGCGATCGCCGCGATCAAGACCTTCATCGACGTGAAGATTCCGACCTTCGGCATCTGCCTGGGCCACCAGCTGCTGGGCCTGGCCTCGGGCGCGCAGACCGTCAAGATGGGCCATGGCCACCATGGTGCGAACCATCCGGTGCAGGACCTGGACAGTGGCCGGGTGATGATCACCTCGCAGAACCATGGTTTCGCGGTCGATGAAGCCACCCTGCCGGCGACGTTGCGCGTGACCCACCGGTCGCTGTTCGATGGCACCAACCAGGGCATCGCACGCACCGATGTGCCGGCGTTCTCCTTCCAGGGTCATCCGGAAGCGTCGCCGGGCCCGCACGACGTCGGTCCGCTGTTCGACCGTTTCGTAACCCTGATGGAACAGGCCAAGGCGTGATCCGCAGGCCACCGGCCACCGGTGGCACCGCGATGGACCGTAAGCCCCCGCATTGCTGCTGCCTCGCGGCGCGGCGCTGCGGATCGAGATTCCTGATCGACAGCGTGCGATCACTCCCCCTTGTCACGCTGTACTGACTTAGAGAAGAAAATGCCCAAGCGCACTGACCTAAAGACCATCCTCATCATCGGTGCCGGCCCGATCGTCATCGGCCAGGCCTGCGAGTTCGACTACTCCGGTGCCCAGGCTTGCAAGGCCCTGCGCGACGAGGGTTACCGCGTGGTGCTGGTCAACAGCAACCCGGCCACGATCATGACCGACCCGGAGATGGCCGACGCCGTCTACATCGAGCCGATCAACTGGCAGACGGTCGAGAAGATCATCGCCAAAGAGAAGCCCGACGCGCTGCTGCCGACCATGGGGGGACAGACCGCGCTGAACTGCGCGCTGGACCTGGCCGACAACGGCGTGCTGGAGAAGTACAACGTCGAGCTGATCGGTGCCAAGCGCGAAGCGATCCGCATGGCCGAAGACCGCGAGCTGTTCCGCGTGGCGATGGGCGAGATCGGCCTGGAGTGCCCGACCGCCGCCGTCGCTCACACGCTGGACGAAGCGCTGGAGATCCAGACCCGCGTCGGCTACCCGACCATCATCCGTCCGAGCTTCACCCTGGGCGGCAGCGGCGGTGGTATCGCCTACAACCGCGAAGAGCTGGTGGAAATCGTCAGCCGCGGCCTGGAACTGTCGCCGACCACCGAAGTGCTGGTGGAAGAGTCGGTGCTGGGCTGGAAGGAATTCGAGATGGAGGTGGTGCGTGACACCGCCGACAACTGCATCATCGTGTGCTCGATCGAGAATCTCGATCCGATGGGCGTGCACACCGGTGACTCGATCACCGTGGCCCCGGCGCAGACCCTGACCGACAAGGAATACCAGCGCCTGCGCGATGCCTCCATCGCCGTGCTGCGCAAGATCGGCGTCGATACCGGCGGCTCCAACGTGCAGTTCGGCATCAACCCGAAGACCGGCCGCGTGGTCGTCATCGAGATGAATCCGCGCGTGTCGCGCTCCTCGGCGCTGGCCTCCAAGGCCACCGGCTTCCCGATCGCGAAGGTGGCCGCCAAGCTGGCCGTGGGCTACACCCTGGACGAACTGAAGAACGAGATCACCGGTGGCCTGACCCCGGCGTCGTTCGAGCCGTCCATCGACTACGTGGTCACCAAGATCCCGCGCTTCGCCTTCGAGAAGTTCCCGGCCGCCGATGCACGCCTGACCACCCAGATGAAGTCGGTGGGCGAAGTCATGGCGATGGGCCGCACCTTCCAGGAATCGGTACAGAAGGCGCTGCGTGGCCTGGAAACCGGCAAGGTCGGCTTCGACCCGACCGGCCTGGACCTGGCCAACGAGGAAGACCTGCAGACCCTGCGCCGCGAGCTGAAGGCACCGGGTCCGGAGCGCCTGTTCTACGTGGCCGACGCGTTCCGCGCCGGCATGAGCGTGGAAGAGATCCATGCGCTGTCGTTCATCGACCACTGGTTCCTGGACCAGATCGAGGAAATCATCGCTGCCGAAGGTGAAGTCGCTGCCGACGGCATCGACGCGCTCGACGCTGCGCGTCTGCGCAGGCTCAAGCGTGCCGGTTTCTCCGACGCCCGCCTGGCCCAGCTGACCGGCACCAACGAAGCGGCCATCCGCGCACTGCGTCGTGCCCACAAGGTGCGCCCGGTCTACAAGCGCGTGGACTCCTGTGCTGCCGAGTTCGCCACCGGCACCGCCTACCTGTATTCGACCTACGAGGACGAGTGCGAGGCCGCGCCGAGCAACCGCGACAAGATCATGATCCTGGGCGGCGGTCCGAACCGCATCGGCCAGGGCATCGAGTTCGACTACTGCTGCGTGCATGCGGCGCTGGCGCTGCGCGAGGATGGTTATGAAACCATCATGGTCAACTGCAACCCGGAAACCGTGTCGACCGACTACGACACCTCCGACCGCCTGTACTTCGAGCCGCTGACGCTGGAAGACGTGCTGGAGATCGTCGAGCTGGAACAGCCGAAGGGCGTGATCGTGCAGTACGGTGGCCAGACGCCGCTGAAGCTGGCGCGCGCGCTGGAAGCCAATGGCGTGCCGGTGATCGGTACCAGCCCGGACTCCATCGACCTGGCCGAAGACCGCGAGCGTTTCCAGCAGCTGGTGGACAAGCTCGGCCTGAAGCAGCCGCCGAACCGCATCGCCCGCAACGACCAGGAAGCCCTGCTGCTGGCCCGCGAGATCGGCTACCCGCTGGTGGTGCGTCCGAGCTACGTGCTCGGTGGCCGTGCGATGGAGATCGTGTACGGCGAAGCCGATCTGGCCCGCTACGTGCGTGATGCGGTGAAGGTGTCCAACGATTCGCCGGTGCTGCTGGACCGCTTCCTCGACAACGCTGTCGAGTGCGATGTCGACATCATCGCCGACAAGGATGGCAACGTGCTGATCGGTGGCGTGATGGAGCACATCGAAGAAGCCGGCGTGCACTCGGGCGATTCCTCGTGCTCGCTGCCGCCGTACTCGCTGTCGGCCGAGACCCAGGCCGAGCTGCGTCGCCAGGTGGTGGAGCTGGCCAAGGCGCTGAACGTGGTCGGCCTGATGAACACCCAGTTCGCGATCCAGACCAGCGACGAGGGCGACGACACCGTCTACCTGCTTGAAGTGAACCCGCGTGCCTCGCGCACGGTGCCGTTCGTGTCCAAGGCCACCGGCATGCCGCTGGCCAAGATCGCCGCACGCTGCATGGCCGGCAAGACCCTGGCCGAGCAGGGTGCGACTGAAGAGATCGTGCCGGACTACTACTCGGTGAAGGAAGCGATCTTCCCGTTCGCCAAGTTCCAGGGCGTCGATCCGATCCTCGGGCCGGAAATGCGCTCCACCGGCGAGGTGATGGGCGTCGGCCGCAGCTTCAACGCCGCCTTCGCACGCGCGCAGGAAGCCGGCGGCATCAAGGCCCCGCCGATCGGCAAGGCCTTCGTGTCGGTGCGCGACCCGGACAAGAAGCGCGTGCTGCCGGTCGCCAGGGCGCTGCTGGCGCGCGGCTACAGCCTGGTGGCCACCCGTGGCACCGCTGCCTGGCTGCAGCAGCATGGCATGCAGTGCGAGATCATCAACAAGGTGGTCGAGGGCCGTCCGCACATCGTCGATTCGATCAAGAACGGCGAGATCGTCTACATCGTCAACACGACCGAAGGTCGCTCGGCGATCAACGACTCGTTCTCGATCCGTCGCGAGGCGCTGCAGCACCGCGTCACCTACTCGACCACCATTGCCGGCGCCAAGGCGCTGGTGGATTCACTGGAATTCCGCGGCACCGGCCCCGTCTGGTCGCTGCAGGAGCTGCACAAGGAGTTGAATGCATGAGAGCCCCCATCACGATGAAGGGCGCGCAGAAGCTGCGCGACGAACTGGATCACCTGAAGTCGGTCAAGCGGCCGAAGGTGATCGCCGCGATCGCCGAAGCGCGTGAGCATGGCGACCTGAAGGAGAATGCCGAGTACCACGCCGCGCGCGAGGAACAGGGCTTCATCGAAGGCCGCATCAAGCAGCTGGAAGGCGAGCTGTCGCACGCCGAGATCATCGACGTGAGCAAGCTCAATGCCGGCTCCAAGGTGGTGTTCGGCGCCAGCGTGACCCTGGCCGACGTGGAAACCGACGAAGAGAAGAAGTACCAGATCGTGGGTGACCTCGAAGCGGATATCAAGCTGGGGTTGATCGCGATTTCCTCGCCGGTGGCGCGCGCGATGATCGGCAAGCTGGAAGGCGATTCGATCGTGATCGACGCCCCGGCTGGGCAGCGCGAGTACGAGATCGTCAGCGTCAGCTACGTGGACTGAGCACGTGGCGACGGCGACCCTGCTGTTGCCCGCACGCAGCCGCTTTGCCGCGGCTGCGCTGCCGGACGATGTGGCACGTGCGCTCGGCCGTGCCACAGCGGTGCAGGTCGAGCCGGGTGAACGGGCGCAGCTGATGCGCCATTTCAAGGTCGCCGCGCCGCACTGGCCGGTGGCCGCGCTGACCCGCCAGCGTGACGTGGGCGATGCGGCCGGTGCCAGCTGGCTGCGCGCCGATCCGGCCTGCATGGTGCCGGACATGCATGGCGCGCGGATGATGGCCTACGGCGAAACCCTGCGACCAACCCTGGCAGACAGCCTCGCCCTGCTGCCGGTGCTGCAGCCGTTGTTCGCCGAGGCCGGCTTCGTGCTCGACGCGCCTGATCCGTCGCGCTGGTATCTGCGGCTGCCGATCGATACCGCACTGCCGGCGTTCGACGGTCCCGACGAGGTGCTCGGCGATGACCTGTTCTCGCACCTGCCGGAAGGCGAGGGCGGCCGCCGCTGGCGGGCGCTGATGACCGAGGCGCAGGTGCTGCTGCACAACCACTCCTGGAACCAGCAGCGTGCCGCGCAGGGCCAGCAGCCGATCAATTCGCTGTGGTTCTGGGGCGGTGGCGTGATGCCGGTGTCGGTCAGCACGGTGCATGCGCAGGTGCGCAGCCGCGATGCGCTGCTGCAGAGCCTGGCGCAGGCCGCTGGCGTGGCGGTGGATGGTGAGCAGGCTGTCGATGCGCTGGTTGACCTGCGCCAGCTGCGTTCGCTGCAGCAGTTGGGCAACGAGGCGATCCGCCCGCTGCTGGCCGCGTTGAAGCGTGGCGAACTGCAGCGGCTGGTGCTCGATTTCGAGGACGGCCTGCAGTTCCAGCTGGATCGCGGACAGCGCTGGCAGTTCTGGAAGAAGCCGCGCCAGCTGCACGACTGACCGGGGACTCGGTCGAGCGGGGGTCGGATCCGTTTTCCATCGGAGAACGGCTCTGACCCCGATGTTTGCCGGGGTTGCCGCCAGCGGCCGGCACTACCGCAGGTGCCGGGCGCAATCCCGCCAGCCTCTCCCACGCGCGGTATCATCCCTCTGTCTTTCGTAACCGGCGATGCCGATGTCCCTTGCCGCCGATCCAGCGCTGCCGTCTTCCGATACGCCGACAATCCGACGCCGTGAGGCAGCGACGCCGGCTGCATGGCCGGAGGGAACGCTGCCACTGCTTGCACGTCTCTATGCCAGCCGTGGCGCGGGGACGCCGGAACTGGCGCTGCCGAAGCTGGGCAATCTGCATGCCCCCGAACTGCTGACCGGCATCGACGCTGCGGTCGACCTGCTGGTCGAGGCCATCGCCAATGACAAGCGCATCCTGGTGGTCGGCGATTTCGACTGTGATGGCGCTACCGCCTGTGCGGTCGGCGTGCGCGGCCTGCGCATGCTCGGCGCACAGCATGTCTTCCACGCGGTGCCCAACCGGATGGTGCACGGCTATGGACTGTCGCCCTCGCTGGTGGAGGAACTGGCCGCGCTGAAGCCGGACCTGCTGGTCACCGTCGACCATGGCATTGCATGCCATGCCGGCGTCGCGGCCGCCAAGGCGCGTGGCTGGCAGGTGCTGGTCACCGACCATCATCTGCCGGGCCCGCAGCTGCCTGCGGCCGACGTGATCGTCGATCCGAACCTGGATGGCGACGCATTTCCCAGCAAGTCGCTGGCCGGTGTCGGCGTGATCTTCTACGTGCTGATGGCGCTGCGCCGGCGGATGCGCGAGGCCGGCGTGTTCGCCGATGGCAAGGGCCCGGACCTGACCACGCTGCTGGACCTGGTGGCGGTCGGCACCGTGGCCGACCTGGTGGCGCTGGATCCGAACAACCGCGCACTGGTCAGTGCGGGCCTGCGCAGATTGCGTTCGGGGCAGGGCTGTGTCGGCCTGAAGGCGCTGATCGAAGCCAGTGGGCGCGACGCGGCGCGGCTGACCGCGACCGACATCGGCTTCGCCCTGGGCCCACGCCTGAATGCCGCCGGTCGGCTGGAAGACATGGCGCTGGGCATCGCGCTGCTGCTGACCGAGGACCCGCGGCAGGCGCGGGAGATCGCGCAGACGCTGGAGCAGATCAATGCGGAACGCCGCGCCGTGCAGCAGTCGATGACCGACGATGCCGAGCAGGCGCTGACCCGAGTTGTGCTGGACATGGCCGGGCAGCGGCCGGTGGCGGCCTGCCTGTTCGATGCCGAGTGGCATCCGGGCGTGGTCGGTCTGGTGGCCTCGAAGATGAAGGATCGCCTGCACCGGCCGGTGATCGCCTTCGCGCCGGCCGAGCCCGGTGCCGACACCCTGCGTGGCTCCGCGCGTTCGATTCCGGGCCTACATATCCGTGACGCGCTGGCATTGGTCGATTCACGGCATCCCGGCCTGATCGAACGCTTCGGCGGTCACGCCATGGCGGCCGGCCTCAGCCTGCGGCTCGATCATGTCGACGCCTTCAAGGCGGCCTTCGTTGCCGTCGTGCTGGAGATGCTCGACCCAGCGGCACTTCAACAGCAGGTGCTCAGCGACGGTGAACTGGCGGCGGACGAGCTCGACCATCGCCATGCCGATGCGCTGCGCCTGGCCGGTCCTTGGGGCCAAGGCTTCCCGGAGCCGCTGTTCGATGGCCATTTCGAAGTGGCCAACTGGCGCGTGCTGAAGGAGCGGCACCTCAAGCTGGAACTGCGGCTGCCGGGCGTACCCGGCACGATCAACGCGATCCATTTTGGCGGCTGGCATGGCAATGCGCCGAGCCGCCATGTGCACCTGGCCTACCGGCTGGCCTGCGACGACTATCGCGGTGGTAGCGCCATCCAGCTGATTGTCGAGCATTGCCTGCCGGCGTGAGGCAGCGTTCGCGCACTCCCGCCGGGGCCAGCGTTGGCGACGGGGTCGCGGGGAAGGAAATGTGAGGAAATTCGCAGTTCCTTGAATTTCCTTAATGAATTCATCTCTTTATCCAGAGGCAAAAGCGTCAAAAAGCTGGCGCATGTCACCTGCCGGTGGCAAAGTCGGGCCACGACCAACATGGGACGACGGAACGCCCGATGTACGCCGAATCACTGCTTCCCGGCGCCGCACTGCAGCGCCTGCACCAGGACCGACGCCTGATCCGCGTCGAAACCGCACTGGATCCGGACACTTTCCTGGTCAAGCGTTTCGAGGGCAGCGAGGCGGTGTCCAGCCCGTTCGCCTACCGTATCGAACTGCTGTCGGTCCAGCCGCGGCTGGAGCTGAAACAGCTGGTCGGGCAGCCGCTGCGCCTGCAGCTGGGCGATGAATTCGGCAACCGCAGCGTGCACGGCTACGTTCGCGAGTTCGCCAGTACCGGCCAACAGGCCCAGTTCAGTGCCTACCGGGCCGAGCTCGCGCCCTGGTTCGCCTTCCTCGATTACACCTGCAACTGCCGGATCTTCCAGGACCGCAACGTGCTGCAGATCATCGAGGAGGTGTTCCAGGGCTACGCACAGCTGGCGAAGTTCCGCTACGACCTCAATGCCGGCAAGCTGCCGCCGCTGCCGTACTGCGTGCAGTACAACGAGTCCGATTTCGCCTTCGTCAGTCGCCTGCTGGAAGATGCCGGCCTGTACTACAGCTTCGTCCATGACGAAGAGGGCCATACGATGGTGATCAGCGACGATTCAACGCTGAGCACCGCGCACGGCGAACCGCAGCCCATCGCGTTCGTGTCCGACCAGGGCACGTTGGCCAGCACCGGTCTGCACCGCTGGGGTGCACGCCGACGCGTCGGGCCCAGCGTGCAGACCCTGCGCAGTTTCGACTTCAAGCAGCCGGGCCAGACGCTGGATGGCAACCAGGGCAATCAGGTGCCGCTGGGCCTGCTGCCGCCGCTCGAGCAGTACCGCTACGACGGTGCGGCGCGTTTCACCAACAGCCGCATTGGCCAGGCGCTGGCGGCGGTGCGCAACGAGGAAGTGGCGTGGCCGACCAAGCTGTTCGAGTGCGCGGGCAATGCCGGTGAACTCGATGCCGGCGCCTGCTTCGAACTGGAGCGGCACCCGGATTTCATCGGACGTGACGATACCGACCGCAGCTTCTTCGTGGTGAGTGTGCAGCGGGAAGGCCACAACAATTTCGCTGCCGATTTCGGCAGCGCTGAAGCCCCGAGTGTTGAAGTGCAGGCCGAGGTGCTGCGCCGTCGTATCCCCTACAGGCCGCTGCGGCGGACGCCGTGGCCGCGCATGCCGGGACCGCAGACCGCCACCGTGGTCGGTCCGCCGGGGGAGGAACTGCATGCCGACCGCTATGGCCGGGTGAAAGTGCAGTTCCATTGGGACCGCCAGCTCGATCGCCGCGAGAATGCCTCGTGCTGGATCCGCAGTGCGAGTCCGTGGGCAGGCGCCGACATGGGTGGCGTGTCGCCGCCGCGCGTGGGCCAGGAGGTGATCGTCGATTTCCTCGATGGCGACCCGGACCGCCCCATCATCACCGGTCGTGTCTACAACGAGGACAACATGCCGCCGTTCGGCATGGAGGTGAGCGGCCTCAAGTCGAAGACGGTCAAGGGCGCGGGCTGGAATGAGATCACCATGCATGATGGCGCCGGTGGCGAGCTGCTGAACATGCGGGCGCAGCGTGACATGGTCACCACCGTGCTCAACGACCAGAACGCCAGCGTCAAGAACAACAAGTCCACATCGGTGTCGGTCAACCATCGAATGGACGTCGGCGCCAACCAGGACATCAGCGTCGGCGGCAACCGTGGCATCACGGTCACCGGCACCGACACGCTCGGCGTTACCGGCACCCGCACCACCAATGTGACCGGCGCGGTGACCGAGAAGTACGAAGCAGGGGAAACCAAGACGATCTCTGCGGCCGGCTATACCGAAACCATCACCGGCGACTTCAAGACCACCCTGACCGGCAACTTCACCAGCCAGCGCACCGGCACGTGGACCGAGACCGTCACCTCGACCTCCAGTCGCACGGTTGGCGGACTGGTGACGGAGACGCTGAATGCCGCGCGGGAGGTGACCATTACCGGTCATGACAAGCGCAGCGTGCAGGGCAAGGTCGACGACAGCAATGTCGGCGAGCGGGTGATCGACGTCACCGGCAATTTCAGCCAGGACGTGACCGGTACGCACAGCCAGGGCTCGGATGGCGCGATGAGCCTGGAGTCGGCGGTCAAGCTGTCCACCAAGGTGGGTGGCTCGGTCATCGAGATCACCGACAGCGCCATCAAGATCACCGCCGGTGGCTCGGAAGTGGTCATCGACGCAGGCGGTGTGTCAGTCAACGGCAGCGAGATCAAGCTCAACTGCTGAACAGCACGGGAGATACACCATGCAGGACACCCCCATGCTGCGCGGCCTGAACGCATTGCGCGATGCCTGGCTGGAGGCCAGCGCCGACAGCAGCAGGCGCCTGTTGGTATGGCGTCTGCCGGCTGCCGCCAGCCGCCTGCTGGCCGCGTTCTTCGAGATGCAGCGCAACGACGCAGGGCGTGATACGCCGGACTGCTTCCTGCGCATCGATACCGCCTATGAGCTGGGCTTCCGTTACAGCCGGCAGGTCAAGCGGGATCTGCTCGACCGTTATCTGGCCAGCCAGGACGATCTGCGCGCGCAGCAGGTGCCATTGGGCTGGCGTGGCCCGAGCGAGGCGCATCCGGACAGCGCGCAGGGTGTGGTCGATGTGCTGGAGAGTTTCATCGACCATCACGGCGAGCATCTGCGCCTGCTGGCTGCCGTGCTGGAACCGGAGCGTTGCGTGCCCGGTGAAGGCTTCGAGCGCTGGCTGGATGCGGCGCTGGCCGCTGCGCCGGGAGAGCGCCTGCGACTGGTGCTGGTGGATACCGAAGAGGACCCGCGCTGGCAGCCGCTGCTGGAGCGTCATGCCAGGACCGCACGGGTGGTCACCGCACCGGTCGACATGTTTGCGATTGCCCGGGATACCGCCGCGCAATCCGGTGGTCGCGGTCCGGAAGTGCTGTACCGGCAGCTGCTGGCGGACCTGATGCTGCTGCTGGAGCGAGGCAGTCCGTCGCAGGTGGTGGCCCGCGCCGGACGCGCGCAGGGCCTGGCGCAGCGGCATGGCTGGCAGGACCAGCAGTCGGTGGTGCAGATGATGGTGGCTGGTGCCTGGCTGAAACATGGCGATCACAGCCAGGCGATCAACAGCTACCGGCAGGCACGCAGCGCCGCCGAAGGTGCACGTGCCGGCGGCAATCCTGCCGCGCCGGAACTGGTGATGCAGAGCTGGTTCGGTGAAGCGGGCTGCTGGTTGGCGGCCAAGCAACCCGAGCGTGCGGCACACACCTACCTGCAGGCATCCGCGTCCGCAGCCAGCATTCCGCACCCCATGTTCGCACTGGAGGGCCAGCGCATGGCGGGCTGGTGTCATGTGCAGGCGGGCCAGCGAGAGGCTGCGCGCACGCAGCTGCTGGAGGCGATCCGCATCGCCAAGCCGCTGTCGCCGGCCGATCGCAAGGCGACGACGCTGCCGCAGGCATTGTGGGATCTGCTGCAGCTTCAGGACGCACGACGCTGCCAGCAACTGCAGCAGGTCGCCACTGACTACCTGCAGGCCAGCACCGGCCTGCTGGAGAAGGCGGACGCGCAGGGGCGCGCACTCGGCCCGCGTCCTCCGCGTCCGGCGCTGGATGCCATCGACGCCGAGCTCGATGCCGCGCTGGAGCGCGGTTTTCATCGTGCGCAGCAGGAACGCGAGCGGCTGATCCAGGGCGGTGACGAATTCTTCCGCAAGATCGTGGCCGTCGGCCGTGATTTCCTCGACCCGGGCTGGAACGGCCTGCCGGCGATCGAACACCCGCTCGACCACGAGATTCCGGTGTGGAGCGAGCCCCCGGCGATGCAGCCGCTGCCCGATCCCAGTGGCCTGCTGCAGCCGCCCGTGGCGGCGCCTGCAGGGCCCGCCGTTACAGGAGTGGCTGTTGCATGAAGTCGAACAAGACCGTGGTGATGCTGGTGGCCATCGTGCTTGGCATCATCGTCGTGACCTGGATCAGCGCCGAGTACCGTGACGAAGTAAAGGCGTTCCTGCGCGCGTTGTTCCGCGCCTTGTAAAGCAACAGGGAGTGTTGCCGTGAGCATCGCCGCCAAGCATTTCGATCCGCAGTTGGGTATCGACATCCACATGTATGCGGTGCCGCCGTGCCCGCTGCCGACGCCGCACATCGGCCTGGTGCTCGATCCGTTCGACTACATCCCGTTCATCGGTTCGACCATCAAGGTCAACGGCGTGCATCGCGGCACCGCCGGTACCGGCGGCCTGGATATCCACATCCCGCTCGGTGTGTGGGGGCCGCCGTTGGCGGCACCGATGGGCCCTCAGTTCGACGGCGAAGAGATCTTCATGGGCAGTCGTACCGTGTCGGCCGATGGCGAGCCGTTCTCGCGGCTGGCGATGCCGGTGCTGGACTGCAATCTGGCCGGTATGATCAACCCGTTCCGGGTGAAGAAGCCGAAGAAGCCACTTCGGGCGATGTCACTGCCGACCGGCCTGAACGTGGCCATTCCCACCAGCGTCAAGGTGGGAGGACCGCCGACGGTGTCATGGACCGCGCTCGCGTTCCGCGCCGCCTTCGCCGGACTGGGCAAGCTGCGCAAGAGTGCGTTCTTCCGCAAGAAGATGGATGCCTTTGCCAATTGGCGGCGTGGCAAGTGGGGAAACCTGCCTTCGGGTTTCCTGAAGTGCAAGGTGCTTCGCGCCGAGCCGGTGGACATCCGTGATGGCAGCGTGGTGGTCAACCACCAGGATTTCGATGTACCGGGCCGCTTGCCGCTCACTTGGCAACGCAGCTACGGCTCGCGCCACGCGGACGCGCCGGGTCTGTGCGGCGCGGGCTGGCAGACGCCGGCAGACATCCGCCTGGAGCTGCTGGCCGATGGCAGCGTCTGGCTGTCCGGCCCCGACCAGGTCGCGTTCTTCCCCGAGCTGCCGCCCGCTGAGGGAGAGGCTGGGGCGATTCTCGATTTCGTCGATGGCGCGCGCCTGCTGAGGCGGCGCGGGCAGTGGCGGGTGCGCTTCAAGAACGGCCTGCAGTACGTGTTCGGTGGCGAGCTGCCTGCAGGTGTCAGCGCGTTGCCGGGCCCGCAGTCCTGGCCGATCGAGCGCATCGAGGATGCGCATGGCAACCACTGGCGCTTCGAGCGTCGCGACGGCCATCTGGTGCGCATCGTCGAGAGCGGTATCGGTGACCTGCAGGGCCGCTTCATCGAAGTGGAGGCGCGCCACGGCCACATTGAGCGCATGGCCCTGCACGACCCCGCCACCGGCCTGGCCCATCCGCTGGTGAGCTACCGGTACAGTGCCGAAGGTGACCTGCTGGCGGCAGTCGACGCACTGGGGGCGCCACGCACGTTTGCCTATGAACGTCACCGCATGGTGCGGCATACCGACCGCGTGGGCCTGTCGTTCCACTATGCGTTCGATGCGCAGGGCAGGGTGGTGCATTCGTGGGGCGATGGTGGTCTCTACGATTATCACTTCGAGTACGACGCGCTGCTGCGCGAGACCCGGGTGACCGACTCGCTGGGTCACCTGAGCGTGGTCAAGTTCGACGAGAACCAGCTGCCACTGTGCGAGATCGATCCGCTCGATGGCGTGACGCTGTTCGAGTACGACGATTTCGGGCGGACCGTGGCGGTGACCGATCCGGAAGGACTGCGAACGGCGTTTGCCTATGATGCGCATGGCAACCTGGTCTGCCTGACCCGCGCCGATGGCACGTCGATCCAGATGGAGTACGACCTGGACGACCACATGGTGTCGTTGCGTACGCCGGATGGTGTCGACTGGCAGCAGGCCTACAATGGCCAGGGCCTGCTGGTCAGCCAGACCGATCCATTGGGTGCAACCACCCGCTTCGACTACGACGCACAGGGCCAGTTGCAGGCGCAGACCAACGCACGGCACGCGGTCACGCAACTGCGCTATGACCGTCATGGACTGGTGGCCGCGGTTATCGATGCGCTGGGCCATCAGAGCCGGTTTGAGCATGATCCACTCGGCAACCTGCTGCGCCAGGTCGACCCGCTGGGGCAGGTCAGCCGCTACGAGTACGACGCCAAGGGACGCCTACTGGCCACCGCTGGCCCCGACGGCAACGGTGTGCGTTGCGAGTATGATGCCGAAGATCAGCTGCTGCGCTATACCGACGAAGCGGGCGCGCAGACGCGGCTGCAGTACGTGGGCATCGGACAGATCAGCAAGCGCCTGCAGGCCGATGGGCACAGCGTGGAGTACCGCTACGACACCGAAGAGCAGCTCATCGCGGTCATCAACCAGCGCGGCGAAACCTATCAGCTGGTGCGCGACGCGCTGGGCCGCATCGTCGAGGAAGTGGACTACTGGGGGCAGTCGCGGCGCTATACCTATGACGCGGCCGGACGACTGACCGCCACCGTGGATCCGCTGGGCCAGCGCATCGCCTTCACCACCGACAAGCTCGGGCGCATCACCCGCAAGACGCTGCCGGATGTACGCCATCCTGGACAGCAGGTACAGGAACACTTTGTCTACGACGTGCAGGGCCAGATTGTCGAGCTGCGCAATCCGGTGCGTACAGTGAAGCGCCGGTATGACCCGCTGGGGCAATTGCTGGAGGAACTGCAGGACGGGTTCCGCGTCGGCTATGCCTATGATGAAGTAGGCAACCGCGTACTGCGCGAGACCGCTGCCGGCAATCGGTTAGCGTTCGGCTACGACTTGCGCGACCAGACCGTATCGGTGGCCATCAATGACGAGCCGCCGATCTCGATGGAGCGCGACGCGCTGGGCCGCACCACGCGCGAGCAGCTGAGCCCGCAATTGCAACGCGAGTTCACCTACGACAGCCGCAACCTGCTGACCTCACAGTCGGTGTTGAAAGATGCCGCTCCGTTGTTCGAGACGCGTTACGACTACGACCGCAGTGGCAACCTGACCAAACGTAGCGACAGCGCACAGGGCGTTGATGAGTACCGCTACGACGCGATCGGGCGCCTGCTGCAGCATATCGACCCGAAGGGAAGGGTCGAGCGCTACTTCAACGATCCGGCCGGCGACCGGCTGCGCACCGAAGTGAAGCAGGTGCAGGCGCGCAAGGTGGTAGGCGGCGACGACGACGACCTGACCACCTGGACGCGCG
This sequence comes from Stenotrophomonas sp. RS-48, assembly GCF_030053245.1. Taxonomy (NCBI): domain Bacteria; kingdom Pseudomonadati; phylum Pseudomonadota; class Gammaproteobacteria; order Lysobacterales; family Lysobacteraceae; genus Stenotrophomonas; species Stenotrophomonas sp. RS-48. The sequence continues at coordinate 24,034 of NZ_JASGBV010000064.1, read as the reverse complement.
AAGGCACCTATCAGGGCGTGCACTACGTGTTTGACCGGGCGGGTGATCTGGTGCGCAAGGGCGCACCGCAAGGGGATGCGCCGGATGACCTGACGCTGATCTGGGATGCCAACCATCGGTTGGCGGAGAGCCGCCGCAACGGGCAGTCAACGTACTACGGCTATGACCCGCTGGGGCGGCGGGTGTTCAAGCGCAACCCGACGCAGACGACGTGGTTCTTCTGGGATGGTGATGCGTTGCTGGGCGAAGTGCAGCAGGCCAATGACGCCGAAGAGGCGGCGCCGGTGTGGGTGGGGAATGTGGGCAGCCTGGTCGAGGTACGGCGTCGGCAGCGGCAGCTGGAGAGGCTGCATGAGCGGGTGCGGGAGTATGTGTACTACCCGGGTACGTTTGTGCCGTTGGCGTTGGTTGTAGAGCGCTCCAGCAGGGGCGTAAGCGCAACTAGCAGTGCTCCAACTCCCGCAGCGAGCGGCGCAGATGCTCTGCTACATCGTAATCGTGCTTCAATACCAGTGAGTTCCACAGTTGGGGCCAGTAAACGCGGTATCGGTTTGTTGGGCGGTGGAGCATCATTGGGCTCAAGTGGGTTAATCATTGCCGCCGAGGTGGTCGAGCGCGGTGAAAAGCCACCCGAGCCGCTTCACAGTGAAGCGGCATTTGCCGATCCCGTTTCAAGCCTAGTGGGCGAGCTGGGATCTTCAGGTGCCAAGGTCAAGGAAAACCAACCGGGCAAGGAGGTATGGGTCTATCAAGTTGATCCTAATGGACGGCCCATCCGGCTGCTTTGTCGCGACGGGAGGTGCGGCTGGTCAGGCTCGTATGATGGTTGGGGCAAGTTGCATGAGGAACGCTTCGATGACGGGGTTCACAACTTCATCAGATTCCAAGGGCAGTACGCGGACCTTGAAACCGGCCTCCACTACAATAGATATCGCTATTACGATCCGCACGCGGGTTCGTATGTTTCAGAGGATCCAATTTCTATTGCTGGTGGAGTAAACATATATGGATATGCAAGGAATCCGTTTCGCTGGTTTGATGCGCTGGGGCTCTATGTAACAAAAACACTTGCTGAGTGGTTGAAGGATTACCCAGATCTATTGCAGGAGGCTAGGGATAAATTCAAGAGCGCGCCTGAGTGGCAGGGCATCGACCCGGATAGTACGCCCGTGTTCTATCGGCCGAAATCGGAAGTGGACGTTATTCGCGCTAAACCTGGAGAATCCGGTGGCCATCATCCTCACGGCTTGGCGCTGGGTGGGCCAGAGGGGCAGGTACTAACGATTACGAATGAAACGAGAAAGATTAAGAATCCGAATCATAGTGCTGCAACTGGATTGCAGAGAAGAATAATAAATGTGATAAAGGCGCAGTGTAGGAGCTGATATGAATATTCTGTATTCGAATTTCCTGGATTTTCTTGTGGGAAAGGGCTGGATTTTGGTTGGTAGGGATGGTGGTGATGGATCGCCACCTGTTATCGATGATTCGATAAATGCAGATGTTCCGGCCTTTTACTTGGAGTTTCTTTCGAATTTCACATCGCTCTCGAACAAGGATGAGTCACGGTGGTTCGTCTCAATCGAGGAGTTTGCGGGTGTCTCGGATGGCGCGTTCTCCTGGGATGAGTTTGAGAAGATGAGCATTGACGCTGCAATGACGGATGCTGATGGCGAGGATGTTCGAAAGTTCTGGGCAGAGTATTTGCCGATTTTTATGGCGGTCGACGGAGACTATCAATTCGTTGGGCTGGGCCGGAGCTCTGGGGCGGTTGTGCACGGCGTTGAGCCCGAGTTTGAAAGTGTTACTAGGCTTGCCGAGACATTCGACGAATTTCTCACTGCGGCGATGAATGGCCAGTACGACGAACTATTCTTTGGGCGCTAGTTGCCGGGTGCGCACCGGCAGCATCCGCTGGCGCGCAGACGCGGCTGCAGCACGTGGGCATCGGCCAGATCGGAAAGCGCGTGCAGAAAGTTGTTCTGATGCATGGCAGACACGAAGCAGCATTCCCGACTCCGGGTGCTGAGCTGGTGTTCTTCAACGCCCCTTTCAACACTGAGAGGCTCGCCCGGATCGAGCAGGTTCACCTCTGGTCACCTCCCGACGACAAGCTCGAAGCGCTTCCGGAGATCCTCAGGGAAATGCGGGGTCTCAAGACGCTCAGCATCGGGCCGGGATCGATCGCACCGTCGATCATGGATGGACTCGAGGAGGGGCTTCTGCCTGAGAGCATCGGGGCATTGAGCATCCATCTTGGCACGGGGACGTTGGCCTGGCCGGGCGTTGTGCTACCCAATCTGAGGACGCTGTATGTCGACGTGCCGGTGCGCTTCGACACATCAAGCTTCCCCGCGTTGAAAGTACTTTCGCTCTATCCAGACAGGTCATTGAAGAATCTCAGGCAGGCCCTGGCCCTGCCTCTGGAAGAACTGAACATTCTGAATGTCCCCGTGGATGGTGAGATCTTCAACATCCTGTCTGCATCGGCTGGTGGCCTCGAACGCCTGGGACTGTTGGGTGGCACGAAGCTGAAAAGCCTCGATGGCATCGAGACACTTGCCGCGTTGACGTCGGTATGGCTGAAGAATCTGAGTTCGCTGACAGACATCCGTGCACTGGTGGGGCTCGAGCAGCTCAGGAAACTGGATATCCAGTACTGCAAGAAGATTGCCAACATCGAGGTCATCAATGATCTTTCCGCGCTTCGTGAGTTGACGCTCGTGGGTTGCGGAAAGGTGGGTCTTAAGAAAATACAGGCAAAGATCGAATCGCTTCAGAAGCGCACCATCGGGGCGACGACCTAGCCACATTGCATGTGCGGTGCCGTGCCCGCTGAAACTGCATGAGGTTCATGCGTGACTGAAACTGCATTCTCCCGCGTTTATGCCTCGGGTTCGTTGGAGGTGAGTGCCCAGGTCCTTCGGGATTTCGGACTGGAACCGTCGACGAGTGAGCTGATGCTTCGGCTGGGACTTCCTTCACGGCTGGCGGGCGATGTACCTGTTGTTCAGTTCGAAGTGCCCCACCTGGTCGAGATCGATGGCACCGGACTTCTGGCTATCGCGCGAGAGCCATGGGGCGAGGATCTGCTGCTGTGCCTGTCGGCGAGTGGCGAGGTACTTGCCGTGGGCGATGGCGTACGTCAGATCGTGAATGGACGCCTGTCGAGCTTCCTTGGGTTTCTCGAAGCGTATGAGGCATTCCAGGCCCGGGCAAAGGCGGATGATTCCGGTCCGATGGTCTACTCCCAGGCGGAGATGCAGGCCCGGCTGGAGGCATTCGAGCGGGGTGAGATTTCCAAGCGCTCTGCAAAGCCGCGATTCGATCGCAGTAGGGCGATCAGGACGCTGGTGTCGGAGTGGAGGAGGCTTGATGCCGCTGCACTGACGGGAGGGTCACGGTGGTCAATTGTTCTGGAACAGATCCAGGATGGCCTTGTTTGAGATGTCGGTCCTGTAAGGCGACATTCGGGCAGCAGAATCCGGACGACCACTGGGTGGCGTCCGGCAGCAATATCTTCCAGAGCCATCGCGGACGATCACCCGATCAACCCCGATCCGGCCTGCCATGCGTTGAACAGTTCGTCCTCGCTCTGGAGACGTACCATGTCGCCCGTCCTTCGTCGTGTGCTGTGCCTGCTGGCGCTGCTGCTCTGTGCCTTCACCACGGCCGCCCAGACCCACGGCCGTCCGGCCGTCCGCCCGGTTCGTGCGGTCCCGTTGCTGCAGGTCGCGGGCGTCGAGCAGCCTATCGTGCTGCGTCGGGCCTCGATCAAAGGGGAGGTCCAGGCGGGTATCGCCCAGACCCGCATCACGTTGGAGTTCCATAACCCCAACCGCCGGGTCATGGAGGGCGAGCTGCAGTTCCCGCTGGCTGACGGCCAGCAGATCACCGGCTTCGCCCTGGATATCGATGGCCAGTTGCGCGAGGCGGTGCCCGTGCCCAAGGACCGGGGGCGTCAGGTGTTCGAGGACATCGCGCGTCGCGGCGTCGATCCGGGCCTGCTGGAGCAGACCGCCGGCAATCAGTTCCGCCTGCGTGTCTACCCGTTGCCCGCCGGCGGCAGCCGCCGTGTGCAGCTGGTGCTGCGCGAACCGCTGGCGTTTGCAGGCCACGGCTGGCAATGGACCTTGCCGTTGCAGTTCGCCGCTGGTGCGGCCTCGGTCGAGCTGACGCTGCAGGCGCCGGAGGCGGCGACCACGGGCGCAGGGCCGTTCCGCTTCACTGAGGGGCAACTGCATTGGCAGGGCCGGGGTACCCTGTTGCCGGCGCAGCTGCAGTGGACGCTCCCGGCATCACGTCAGGCACGGGTACAGGTCGCGCCGTGGCAGGACGGTCACTATCTGCTGGCACAGCTGCCGGTGCCGGTCGATAACGCGCCGCGCACGCTGCCGACCGATATCGGCCTGCTGTGGGATGGCTCCGGCTCATCAGACCGGCGTGACCGTTCGCGGGAGTTTGCATTGCTGGACCGCTACTTCGCTGCGCTGGGAAACGGCACGGTCGCGTTGACGGTCCTGCGTGACCGGGCCGAGCCGGTGCGTCGCTTCCGCATCCGCGGCGGAGACTGGTCGGCATTGCGGCAGGCTTTGCAGGCCGTCCGCCCGGATGGCGCCAGCGCGCTGGCGCAGTGGCAGCCGCAGGCAGCCGTGAAGGAATATCTGCTGGTCAGCGATGGTCTGTTGACCTACGGCCCGCAGGTGTTGCCGACGCTCGCTGCTGACCAGCGCCTGTTCGCGGTCAGCAGTGCGGGCGCGCATACCGATGTCGTTCGGCTGCGCGGTTGGAGCGAATCGCATGGCGGTCGTTTCGTCGCCCTGGGGACGGATGTCGATGCCGCTGCGCGCGAACTGCTGTCTTCGCCGCTGGACGTGCAGGTCGATACGGGCCGCGGTGTACAGGACGTGGTGATCGATCGTCGCAGTGAAGCCCAGGGCTGGCTGTGGCTGCACTCGCGGCTGGCGGCGGACGGCGTGCCGATGCGGGTCCGCGTCGGCGGCCAATGGCTGGCGCTGCCCGCGACACAGACGAGCGGCAACGGAGAACTGCTGGCCGGCCTGTGGGCGCAGGCGCGGCTGCAGCAGCTGGCCGCCGACCGTCGCGGCAACCGTGAGGCGATGCAGCGCCTGTCGCAGCAGTTCGGCCTGGTCGGTCCGGATACGTCGTTGATCGTGCTGGAGACGCTGGACGATTACCTGCGCTACGCGATCCGGCCTGCCGGCGCGCTGCGGGCCGAGTACGATGCCCGCTTTGCACGCGTGGTCGCTGACCGCAGCGCCGCCGAGCGCCGTCGCCTGGACGACATCGCCGCACAGTGGCAGGAGCGCCGGGAGTGGTGGCGGCGCAGCTGGCCGAAAGACACACCGCCGCAGTTGCAGGGAAAGGCGTTGGACAGGGTTGCCGTCTCTGCTTCGGCCGCTGCGCCGGTAGCGATGCTGGCGGCCGCACCTCCCGCGCCCGCACCGATGCTTGCGGCCGCGGAACGCGACGTCCAGGTGTCGCGTGCACGCGCCCGTCGCTCGGCACCTGCACAGGAAGCCGCACGCGATGCGAGCACAGGGAGCGGCGCTGCCGCAGCGCCAGAGGCGGCAGCGAACAGCGGTGCGCTCGGCATCCAACTGGCCGCATGGCAGCCAGATTCGGCCATTGCCCGGCGCCTGCGCCAGGGGCCGTCCTCGCAGCTGTACGACCGCTACCTGGCCGAGCGCGCCGCGCATGCCGACAGCAGTGCGTTCTTTCTCGACGTGGCCGATCTGTTGCTGGAGCAGGGGCAGCGGGACCTGGCCCTGCGCGTGCTGTCCAACCTGGCCGAGATGGACCTGGACAACCGCCATCTGCTTCGCGTGCTTGGCTACCGCCTGATGCAGGCCGACGCACCGATGCTGGCGGTGCCGGTGTTCGAGCAGGTGTTGGCGATGGGCGAGGAGGAGCCGCAGAGCTTCCGTGATCTCGGCCTGGCCCTGGCGGCGGCGGGCCGGCCACAGCAGGCGCTGGCGCCGCTGTACCAGGTGGTGACGCGGCCCTGGGACAGCCGGTTCAACGGCATTGCACTGATCGCGCTGGACGAGCTGACCCAACTGGTTGCACGCAGCACGCCAGGGCTTGATACCTCGGCCATCGACCCGCGCCTGCTGCAGCCGATGCCGCTGGACCTGCGGGTAGTGCTGTCGTGGGATGCGGACAACAGCGACATGGACCTGTGGGTGACCGACCCGAACGGCGAGCGCGCGTACTACGGCAATCGTCTGACCTACCAGGGAGGACAGATGTCACAGGACTTCACCGGAGGCTATGGACCCGAGCAGTTCTCACTGCGTGATGCCAAGCCGGGCAGGTACAAGGTGGAGGCCAATTATTTCGGCAGTCGCCAGCAGCTGGTGACCGGTGCCACGACCCTGATGCTGCGCCTGACCACCCATTGGGGCACGCCGAAGCAGAAGGACCAGAGGGTGACGATGCGGTTGAAGGATCGTGCCGAAACAGTGCTGGTGGGCGAGTTCGAGGTCAGATAGCGCCGAGCTCAGTTCGGGCAGGCTTGAGTCGGAGCCGGGCATGACCCGGCTCCACGCGATGGTGTCACGGTGCCGTCGCTGCGCCTGCCACCGAAGGCGATGGCGGATGGACGCGCAGGCCGAACAGGGGACGCAGCCAGCGGACACGACGGATCAGCAGCTCGTGGATCAGCAGGCAGCCGGCGACGGTGCCGGCAACCAGCAGAGCCGGTTCCAGCCAGGGGCCGAGCTGAAGGGGCCGCAGCCAGTAGAGCAGGACGATCAGCACGGTCTGGTGCAGGATGTACCAGCTGAAGACCGCCTCTCGGCAGTAGTCGAGGCCACGCCACGGCCGGTCGACCAGCACGCGGGCCCAGCCGAACATCGCCAGCAGTGCGCACCAGGTGTACAGGGCCCGGCCGACGCGCTCGGTCTGCGCCCATGGCAGCGACAGCACCCATGGATCGAGCTGGCCAAGGTCCGGCATCCGGCCCAGGGCGCGGATGCCGAGTTCGACCAGCAGCCCGATCAAGGCCAGCGCCAACGTCAGGCGCCGGCTGCGCACGAGCAGGTCCCAGCCGCGTTGCCAGCGTGCGGCCCAGAAACCGGCCAGGAACAGGGGCAGGGATTCGGCATGCACGTAGAGGTCGTTCAGCAGCGCATGGGTGGGCGGCCACGCAGGCATCACCACCAGCAGGGCCCAGGCCAGCCAGAGCACCGGCAGCAGCAGGCCGACGATCGCGATCAGGCGGTCATCGGGCCGCCATGACGGCAGCCGCGCCCACAGGGCCTGCATCGGACCGGCCAGCGCGATGGCCAGCAGGGTGTAGGGCACCAGGTACGCCAGATACCACAGGTGATTCCAGGTGAAGCCGTAGGCTGCGCCGTCGAAATGTGCGCCCGGCCACGGCCGGAACTGCCAGTAACGCCACAGGAAGGCGCCGAGTCCTGGCGTCACATCGCCCTTGTCCACCGCTTCGCAGTAGGCCTGCAGCGAGACGATCGCGACGATGCCGAACAACAGGGGCAGCAGCAGGCGTCCGCTGCGTTTCAGTGCGAACCGGTGCCGCCCGTGCCGCGGCAATGAGAGACCCAGAGCGATACCCGAGATCACGAACAGCAGTGGCATGCGCCAGCGGTTCAGAGCGATCATCGGCCACTGCAGCCACTCGGCCGTGTAGGCGCTCTTGAGATGGAAGCCCCAGCCATCCACATAGGCCATGGCCGCGTGGTAAAGGATGAGCAGGGCGAAGGCGAGCACGCGGAGCGTGTCGATGTCATGGCGTCGGGTCATGGCCGCAACCGGCAGGAAGGTGACGCCAGACTGCGTCCGCAAAGGTGGCGGCGTAAGCGGCAGGGGGCCACCGGTGCCGCGGTAGTGACCAATGGCGGGCGTGCCGGGATCAACGGGGAGGCTACGCTCGCTCCCTTGATGCACGCTGAGGGACCGCGACGAGATGGATGCAGCAATGGCTCAGGGCAGACTGCCGCGCTGGCGAACGTCAAGTCGCCTGCTGGTGTGGGCCGCGATCCTGTCGGCGACCGCAGTGACGAACGCGCTGGTGGAAGTGATGGATTCCGGGCGCCACGGCACCGCCCTGGCCCTGTGGGAGCCCCTGGTGTGGGAGTTCAGCAGCGCCGGAGCGGTGCTGCTGACCCTGCCGCTGCTGTGGTGGGGGTGCCAGCGCTGGCCGTTGCATGCCGACACCTGGAGGCGCCTGCTGCCGCTGTACCTGCTGGCCAGCGTGGGGTGGTCGCTGTTGCACGTGGTGGGGATGATGGTGATCCGCCACCTCGCGTACGCCGCACTGGGCCATCACTACCAGGACGATGACGGCTGGTTGCAGCGCTTTGCCTACGAGTACCTGAAGGATGTCCGCACGTTCGCGTTGTTCGTGGCGCTGGAGCACCTTGCCGGCTGGTTCGGCCGCCGCCGCCAGGGTGAGGCATCCCTGCTGGCCGCGCCGGATGTCGGTCCGCCGGTCGAGCCGGTCGAGCGCCCGCAGCACTTCCTGGTGCGCAAGCTGGGCAAGGAATTCCTGGTCGCCACCGAGGACGTCGAGTACGCCCAGGCCGCTGGCAACTACGTGAATCTGAGGGTCCGCGGCCATGACTATCCGCTGCGGATCACCATGGCGGTGCTGGAACTGCGGCTGGATCCGCTGGTGTTCCTGCGGCCGCATCGCAGCTGGCTGATCAACCGCGGCCAGCTGCGCTCCATCGAGCCGTTGGATGGCGGCGAGGCCCTGCTGCACATGGCCGATGGGGCCAAGATTCCCTGCAGCAGGCGCCAGCTGCCGCTGCTGCGGCAGGCGCTGGCGGGAGGATAGGGGCGGGCGGACCTGCGGAGCGCCCGCCCCCTTCGTGCTTACTTCCTGTCCTTCTTGATCATCGCGTCGATGCGCGCGGCGCGGGCTTCCGAGCCGGGGTGCGACGACATCAGGCCGCCTTCGCTGGACAGCTTGCGGAACATGCTGGCCAGGGCTGCCGGATCATAGTTGTGGCGCTTCATGAACTGGTAGCCGTACTCGTCCGCCGCGCTCTCTTCCTTCTGCGAGAACTGGGCGTTGACGAAACCCTCGGCGAGGTCGCCGAGCTGGCCCTGGCTGAGCTGGGTCAGGTTGCCGTTGCCCGACGCTGCCAGGCCTTCGCGGCCGGCCGATGCGAGCAGCGCAGTGCGCATCTTGGTCTTGCTGTGGCCCAGCTTCACGTGGCCGATTTCGTGGCCGATCACGCCACGCACCTCGTCATCACTGGCCATGTCCATCAGGCCGGTGTAGACGCGGACGCAGCCGTTGGCCATCGCCCAGGCGTTGACATCGGCGGTCCGGTAGACCTTGAAGTTCAGGTTCAGGCCGTCCTCGTTGGCGAGCCCCTGGGTGATCTTGGCCAGGCGCTGGGCATAGGGATCGTTGGCGGGTGCCAGCTGGTTCTCCTTGTCCATGTAGGCGCAGGCCTGGTCGGCGGCCGCCGAGACCTCTGCGTCGGACAGGGTCAGCGCCTTGCCGGCCTTCAGGCCGGTGCTGGTCAGGCCCTTCAGGTCGATGGCCGAGGCATTGGCGGCCAGCAGGCAGGCGGCCAGGCACAGGGTGGAACGCATGATCTTCATTGAAATGGTGCTCCTTGGATTGGGATGGGCCGCGCGTCCCCCTGTTGCCGCGGCGGCCGGGAAGTCTACCGGCTTCAGCCCGGCCCGTGTCCAGCCGCCGGCCGGGCCGCTGGGGGTGCCTCGCCGCCTGCCGGGCGCCTGCGTTATCATTGGCAGTCATTTTTTGAACGCACGACCGCCGACATGATCGAACTGAATCCTGTCCGCCAGCGCATCACCGATCTGACCGATCGCGTGCTGTCGCTTCGGGGGTATCTTTGACTACGACGCCAAGAAAGAGCGTCTTGAAGAAGTAACGCGGGAGCTTGAAAACCCCGACGTCTGGAACAACGCCGAGTACGCCCAGAACCTGGGGCGCGAGCGATCCAGCCTGGAAAAGACCGTGGGCGGCATCGCCTCGGTGCTCGATGGCCTGAAGGATGCGACCGAGCTGCTGGAGCTGGCCGAGTCCGAGCAGGACGAGGACACCGCGCTGGCCGTGGTTGCCGATCTGGACAAGCACCAGTCGCACGTCGAGAAGCTGGAGTTCCAGCGCATGTTCTCCGGCGAGATGGACAATGCCGCTGCGTTCGTCGACATCCAGGCCGGTGCCGGTGGTACCGAAGCCCAGGACTGGGCCGAGATCCTGCTGCGCATGTACCTGCGCTGGTGCGAATCGCGTGGCTGGAAGACCGAGCTGATGGAAGTTTCCGGCGGTGATGTGGCGGGCATCAAGTCGGCCACCCTGCGCGTGGAAGGTGACTATGCCTATGGCTGGCTGAAGACCGAGACCGGCGTGCACCGCCTGGTGCGCAAGTCGCCGTTCGACTCGGACAACCGTCGCCACACCAGCTTCACCTCGGTGTTCGTTTCGCCGGAGATCGACGACAACATCGACATCACCATCAACCCGGCCGATCTGCGCACCGACGTCTACCGTTCGTCCGGCGCCGGTGGTCAGCACGTCAACAAGACCGAGTCGGCGGTGCGTATCACCCACATTCCGACCAACATCGTGGTGGCGTGCCAGACCGGCCGCAGCCAGCACCAGAACCGCGACAACGCGATGAAGATGCTGGCCGCAAAGCTCTACGAGCTCGAGATCCAGAAGCGCAACGCGGAGAAGGATGCCGTGGAAGCGACCAAGTCCGACATCGGCTGGGGCAGCCAGATCCGCAATTACGTGCTCGATCAGAGCCGCATCAAGGACCTGCGCACGGGCATCGAGCGTTCCGATACGCAGAAGGTGCTCGATGGTGACCTCGATGAGTTCGTCGAGGCCAGCCTGAAGGCCGGCCTGGCGGTGGGGTCCAAGCGCGTCGATGCCTGATGCGCACGCCTGCGCCGATATCATCGCCTTCCGCAACGGAGGGCGATGATGCGCAGCGAGAGTGAACGCAGGGAGCTCGGCGGTTTCCTCAAGGCCTGCCGCGCCCGTGTCGACCCGGCCACGCTGGGCCTGCCGGCCGGGCGCAGGCGTACCCCCGGCCTGAAGCGCGAGGAAGTGGCGCTGGCGGTGGGGGTCAGTGTCAGCTGGTACACCTGGATCGAGCAGGGACGTGAAGTGCGTGCGTCGCCGGAAGTGCTCGAGCGCCTGGCCCGGGTGTTGCGGATGAGCGATGACGAGCGCGCATATGCGTTCGCGCTGTCCGGCTATGGCGTTCCGCTGGAGTCGCCAGATGAAAGCGTGACTGATGGCCTGCGCCAGCTGGTGGACGCGATGCAGCCGATCCCGGCCTACGTACGCAACACCCGTTTCGACATCCTGGCCTGGAATCCGGCCATTGCCGAACTGTTCGTCGACTACAGCCAGCTGGCGCCGCATGAGCGCAACACGCTGCGGCTGATGTTCCTGTATCCGCCCTATCGCACGTTGATCCTCAACTGGGAGGAGATGGCCCGGGGCCTGCTGGCCGGCTTCCGCGCGGCGATGGCGCAGGCGCAGGACAAGGCGCCTTTCCTGGCGCTGGCCGAGGACATCGCTGCCCACAGCGATACGTTCCGGCAGTGGTGGCCGGAGCATGATGTGCGCCGCTTCGACGAGGGGGCGAAGAAGCTGAACCACCCCACGCGCGGGTTGCTGGACCTGCAGTACGTGGCGCTGGTGCCGGAGAGCCGGCACGACCTGTCGTTGGTCACCTACCTGCCGCGAAAGTAGGTGGGTCGGCAGGGCTGCGCCCTGCACCCGCAGAGGCTTCAAGCCACGGCAACGGCAACGGCGTGCATTCCGTGGGATGGCGGGGTGGCGTCGAAGTGCGGGGACGCCGTATCCATGCGGCTGACACCCCGCACTCCGACGCCGCCCCGCCTCTGACAATTTCCCGCGGCTGTGGGTGGGTGTCGACCTTGGTCGACACATCTGTCAGATATCGAATGAAATTCCGGGGTCAGATCCGTTTTCCTGCGGAAAACGGATCTGACCCCGAGAGTACTTCCAACAGATCGCGGGAAACTGTGTCCGCGGCATGGATGCGGCTGCCAAGCCCCCATGGCGGGGTTCACGGCGTCTCCCGCCATCGGCCCCACCCCGCCATCCCGCAGGAATCCAGCTTCTGCTGTTGCTGGGCTGTGGCTTAGGGGGCAGGGCGCAGCCCTGCCAGCAACCCCATTCAGGCAGGTAAGTGCAGGTCACAGGATAAGCAGACGCCTTGTTGCGCGGCAGCTTCGGGTCCACATTCCGACAGGAGACGGGCAATCGGCCCGTTGCCGAGACAACAGGAGCCCTGCATGTCCGCTGCCCCCGCCATTGCGATTTCCCTCGATCCGGCCACCGGCCAGGAAATCGCCCGCCATCCCTTCGTTACCGACGCCGAGCTGGAGGTGATCCTCGATCGAGGCCAGGCCGGCTTTGCCGCCTGGAGCGCGCAGTCGCTGGAGCAGCGCGCCGATGTACTGCGTGCGATGGCCGCGGTCCTGCGCCGCGACCGCGAATCGCTTGCGGCGCTGGCCACCGCCGAGATGGGCAAGGTCCATGCCGAATCGTTGGCCGAAATCGAGAAGTGCGCGGTGCTCTGCGAGTGGTATGCGGATAACGGCGCACAGTACCTGCGCGACGAGCCGACGCTGGTTCCCGATGACAAGGCCTACGTGTCCTACCTGCCACTGGGCGTGGTGCTGGGCATCATGCCGTGGAATTTCCCGTACTGGCAGGTGATGCGCGCAGCGGTGCCGATCCTGATGGGAGGCAATGGTTTCCTGCTCAAGCCGGCCGAGAACATCGTCGGTACCGCCCATCTGCTCGACGCCGCCTGGCGCGACGCGGGCCTGCCGGAAGGCACCTTCATCGCCGCCAACATCAGCCGTGAGTGCACCAGCCGTGCCATCGCCGATGACCGCATCGCAGCCGTCACCCTGACCGGCAGCGTCGGCGCAGGCCGCAGCATTGCCGCGCAGGCCGGGCAGGCATTGAAGAAGGTCGTGCTGGAACTGGGGGGCTCGGACCCCTTCATCGTGCTGGACGATGCCGACCTCGACGCGGCGGTGGATGCGGCACTCGCCTCGCGCTTCCAGAACACCGGACAGGTCTGCATCGCCGGCAAGCGCATCATCGTCGAGGACGGCGTGTACGACCGTTTCGTGGCGCAGTTCTGCGCGAAGGTGCAGGCGCTGACCGTCGGTGATGGCCGTGAACCGGGCAACCGCATCGGTCCCATGGCCCGGCAGGACCTGCTCGAGCAGCTCGATGCGCAGGTGCGTGCATCGGTAGAGGCCGGTGCGCAGCTGCTGGTCGGCGGTCATCAGCTGGATCGTCCGGGCAGCTTCTATGCCCCAACGGTGTTGGCCGGTGTCGAGCCGGGCATGCAGGCGTTCGATACCGAGACCTTCGGCCCGGTGGCTTCGATCAGCCGCGCACGCGATGCCGATCATGCGGTGGAGCTGGCCAACCAGAGCGAATTCGGCCTCAGCGGCAACCTGTGGAGCGGCGATCGCGAGCGCGCGATGCGGCTGGCACGCAGGCTGCAGACCGGGGGCGTGTTCGTCAACGGCTTCTCCGCGTCCGACCCGCGCGTGCCGATCGGTGGCGTGAAGAAGAGTGGCTTCGGCCGCGAGCTGTCGCATTTCGGCATCCGCGAGTTCGTGAACGCGCAGACCGTGTGGTTCGACCGTCGTTGACGCACGGCTTGCATCCTTCCTGTAACGATCCACCACCAGTCCAGTGAAGAGGGACGGCATTCCCATGTCCAAGGGTTCAGATCTGCTTGTCGCGGCGCTCGAGAACGAGGGCGTCGAACGTATTTTCGGTATTCCCGGCGAAGAGAACCTCGATGTCGTCGAGTCGCTGCGCCATTCCAGCATCGAGCTGGTCATCACCCGCCATGAGCAGGCGGCGGTGTTCATGGCGGCCACCTACGGACGCCTGACCGGCAAGCCGGGCGTGTGCCTGGCCACGCTCGGCCCGGGTGCCCTCAACTTCACCACCGGTGCGGCCTACGCGCTGCTGGGCGCATGGCCGGTGATCATGATCACCGGGCAGAAGGGCATCGTCGCCAGCAAGCAGGCGCGCTTCCAGATCGTCGACATCGTCAGCACGATGAAGCCGCTGACCAAGCAGGCGCGGCAGATCGTATCGGCGCGCACCATCCCGACCATCGTCCGCGAGGCATTCCGTGTCGCGCAGGAAGAACGTCCGGGCCCGGTCCTGCTGGAACTGCCGGAGGACATCGCGGCCACTGAAGTCGAGGATGTGGCATTGATCCCGACGCATGCGGTGGATCGACCGATCGCCAGTCCCGAGGCGCTCGATCGCGCCGCGCAGATCATCCGCAATGCGAAGCGTCCGCTGCTGATGATCGCCTCCGCGGCGTCACGGCCGCAGTCCAGCGACGCGCTGTCAGCCTTCGTGCTGCGTGCCGGCATTCCCTTCTTCACCACGCAGATGGGCAAGGGTGCGGTGGCGGGCGGATCAGGCCTGTACATGGGGACCGCCGCGCTGACCGAACGCGACTATGTGCACATGGCCATCGACCAGGCCGACGTGATCGTCACCATCGGCCATGAAGTGACCGAGAAGCCGCCTTTCGTGATGCGGCCCGGCGGACCGACCGTCATCCACATCGGCTATTCGCAGGCGGCGGTCGAGCAGGTCTACTTCCCGCAGGTGGAGGTGATCGGCGATATCGGCCGTTCGCTGACCCAGCTGGCCGACCGCATCGAAGGCCAGGTGGCCCATGCCGATGCGCTGCTGCCGCTGCGGGCCACCATCCTCGACCATCTCGCCGACCGTGCCGAAGAGGCCCGGTTCACCCCGCAGCGGCTGGTCCACGACGTGCGCCGGGTGATGCCGCCCGACGGCATCGTGGCGCTGGACAATGGCATGTACAAGATATGGTTCGCGCGCAATTACCGCACCCAGGTAGCCAATACGCTGCTTCTGGACAATGCGCTTGCCACGATGGGTGCGGGCCTGCCTTCGGCGATCATGGCCTCGATCCTGTACCCGCAGCGCCGGGTGCTGGCGGTGTGTGGCGACGGCGGCTTCATGATGAACAGCCAGGAGCTGGAAACCGCGCGGCGGCTGGGGCTGAACCTGGTGGTGCTGATCCTCAACGATGGTGCCTACGGCATGATCCGCTGGAAGCAGGCGGTGGATGGCTTCACCGACTATGGGATGACCTTCGGCAACCCGGACTTCGTCAGGTACGCCGAGGCCTATGGTTGCAAGGGCCACGAAGTGACGGCCATCGAGCAGTTCATCCCGACGCTGGAGGCGGCGTTCAACGAAGGCGGAGTGCACCTGGTGTCGGTGCCGATCGACTATTCGGAGAACGAGCGGGTGCTGGTGGATGAGCTGCGCCGGGCGTTCCCGGGGAATGCCTGAGGTAGCGCCGGGCCACGCCCGGGGATTCCTGCCGACTGACCGCCGGGCATGGCCCGGCGCTACCGGGCCGTGGGCGCCGGCCAGGGCCGGGGCAGGGTGGTTTTGCTATGCTGTGCAGCCGGCCGTGCCGGGCGCAAGACTCCCCCAACTACACGATTCCCGCAGATCCATGAGCGAAGCTACCGAAACCCCTTCCGTCGACGAAAACAAGTTGATCGCCGAGCGCCGCGAGAAACTCAAAGCGCTGCGCGGGCAGGGGATCGCGTACCCGAACGACTTCCGTCGCGAGGACTTCGCCGGCCAGCTGCAGGACGAGTACAGCGACGCCGAAACCTGGACCGCCGAGGCCCTGGAAGCCAATGGCCGCCAGGTGCGCATGGCCGGACGCCTGATGGCCAAGCGCATCATGGGCAAGGCCAGCTTCGCCCAGATCCAGGACGAGTCCGGCCGCATCCAGCTGTTCCTGCAGGGCGCGGCCCTGGGCGATGACTACGCTGCTTTCAAGGGCTGGGACGTGGGTGACATCATCGCCGTCGAGGGCGGCCTGACCCGTACCCGCACCGGTGAACTGTCGGTCAAGGCCGCAACGATCCGACTGCTGACCAAGTCGCTGCGTCCGCTTCCGGACAAGTGGCATGGCCTGGCCGACGTCGAGCAGCGCTACCGCCAGCGTTACGTCGATCTGATCGTGACCCCGGAGTCGCGCGCGGTGTTCATCAAGCGCTCGAAGATCATCCGTACCATGCGCGCGTGGCTGGACAACCGCGACTTCCTCGAAGTCGAGACGCCGATGATGCATTACATCCCCGGCGGTGCGGCGGCCAAGCCGTTCACCACCCATCACAACGCGCTGGACCTGGACCTGTACCTGCGCGTGGCGCCGGAGTTGTACCTGAAGCGCCTGACCGTCGGTGGCCTGGAGCGGGTGTACGAAATCAACCGCAATTTCCGCAATGAAGGCGTCAGCACCCGGCACAACCCGGAGTTCACCATGATGGAGCTGTACGAGGCCTACGCCACGTACAACGAGATCATGGACCTGACCGAAGGCGTGATCCGGGACGTGGCCAGGACGGTGAACGGCACTACCGAAGTGGAGTGGGACGGCGCGAAGATCGATCTCGGCCCGGCGTTCCGCCGCTGGCGGATGGACGAGGCCGTGCGGCACCACAATCCGGAGATCTCCGCTGCCGACTGCACCGACCGCGAAGCGCTGCTGCGGCACTGCGAGCGCCTGAAGATCAAGGTCAAGCCGTCCTACGGCTGGGGCAAGCTGCTGCTGGAGATCTTCGAAGCCACCGTCGAGCACACCCTGATCCAGCCCACCTTCATCACCGACCATCCGGTGGAGGTCTCGCCGCTGGCGCGTGCCAACGACAACGACCCCGGCTACACCGATCGCTTCGAGCTGTTCGTGAACGGCAAGGAGCTGGCCAACGGCTTCTCCGAGCTGAACGACCCGGAGGATCAGGCCCAGCGTTTCCAGGCCCAGGTGGCCGCCAAGGAGGGGGGCGATGACGAGGCCATGCACTACGACGCCGACTACATCCGCGCGCTGGAGTACGGCATGGCGCCGACCGGCGGCCTCGGCATCGGCGTCGACCGCCTGGTGATGCTGCTGACCGGCAGCAGCTCCATCCGCGACGTGCTGCTGTTCCCGTACATGCGTCCGGAGCACTGAGCCGGGGTTTTGTGACTCCCGTTTGTGCGCGCCGTCCCGAAACGGGACGGCGCAATTGACGTCTCTGGCACTCGGCGTATCGTAATTGCACTACCTTGACGCCGGCTATGGCTTGATCGGTGACGGGGAAGAGCGCAATGTGGAGAGCCCGCTTCACAATGTGACCACGATCATGAACCGGGACGCATGACACGGGAGTCAGTCCGATGCAGGGTGCCAGCGTGCGCAGCGGCAGCGTTTCCACGCCTGCTGATGACCAAGCGTGGTCGAGAAACCAGGCGGAGTACACGTTGAACATCGTCATCGTCGATGACCAGACCTCCGCGCGGACGATGCTGCGGCACGTCATCGAGGACATCGCGCCGGAACTGAGCGTGCATGACTTCGGCGATCCCCTGACCGCGCTGGCCTGGTGCGAATCGCATCCGGTCGACCTGCTGCTGCTCGACTACCGCATGCCGGAAATGGATGGGCTGGAATTCGCCCGCCGCTTCCGGCGCCTGCCCAAGCATCGCGACATTCCCGTGATCCTGATCACCGTGGTGGGCGACGAGCCGATCCGGCAGGCCGCGCTGGAGGCAGGTGTGATCGACTTCCTGGTCAAGCCGATCCGCCCGCGCGAACTGCGGGCGCGCTGCTACAACCTGCTGCAGCTGCGCCAGCAGACCGAGAACGTGAAACAGCGCGCGCTGTCACTGGAACAGCGCCTGCTCGCCAGCATGCACGAGGTCGAGGAGCGGGAGCGCGAGACCTTGTCGCGATTGGCTCGTGCGATCGAGTTTCGTGACGCCGGCACCAGTGCCTACCTGGAGCGGATGGCCCGCGTGGCCGGGCTTATCGCCGAGCAGCTGGGCCTGCCGGAAGACGAGGTGCGGCTGATCGAGATGGCGGCGCCCCTGCACGACATGGGAAAGATCGCCATACCGGATGCGGTGCTGCTCAAGCAGGGCAAGCTCAATGAAGAGGAGCTGGCGATCATGCGCCGTCACCCGCGCATCGGCCATGAACTGCTCAGCGGCAGCCAGAACCGCTTCATCCAGGTCGGTGCGCTGATCGCGCTGCGCCACCATGAACGCTACGACGGCAGTGGTTACCCCGATGGGCTGGTAGGCGAAGCGATTCCACTGGAAGCGCGCATCGTTGCCGTCGCCGATGTCTTCGACGCCCTGATTTCCCCGCGTCCATACAAGGAAGCCTGGACGATGGAAGCAACGCTGGCCTATCTGTATGCCCAGCGTGGCCGCCTGTTCGACCCCCGCTGCGTGGATGCGCTGCTGCGGGGCCGCCAGCAACTGCTGGACATCTGCGCGCAGCACTCGACGGCCTCCACGCGACCGGGTGGATGAGATGCAGGACCTGTTCGCACGGCTGAAGCGCCGGCTGTCGCAGCGGCCCGACTCCGAGCACGGGCAGGTGATAGTGCGGATCGCGCTGATCTCGCTGATCCTGGTTTACGTACTGCTGTCCGGGGCCCGGATGCATCGCCTGGAGCAGTACCAGGGCGTGCTCGTGACCGTGCTGACCGGGCTGTCGATATCCCTGCTGCTGTTCGCCTGGTTGCTGTGGAAGCCGGGGCGCTCCGATGCGCGCAGGGTGGTCGGCATGGTCGCCGACTATGGGTTGATGACGGTCGGCATGGTGCAGATGGGCGAGCCTCTGGCCTGGGTCTATGCGGTGGTGATGTGGGTCACGGTGGGCAATGGCCTGCGCTTCGGCAACCGCTACCTGGGCGTGGCGATCGCCATGGCCCTGGTCAGCTTCGGTACCACCGTGCTGTTGACACCCTACTGGCGTGACAACCCCAGCCTGGCCGTGCCCCTGTGGCTGGGCCTGGTGGCGGTTCCGCTGTGCTGCTCCTCCCTGTTGCGACGACGGATGCGACATCCCCCCATGGACACTCCTGCCGTTGAATCCTCCCCGGCCCGGTCGCTGCTGGCCCGGGTGAAGCAACGGCTGTCCGGACGCGAGGACAGCGAGCACGCGCAGAACCTGATCCGCATCGTGATCACCGCGCTGTTCATCAGCTATCTCGGCTGGCGCTACCTGAGCGCGGGTGGCGAGACGCTGACCACGACGTGGCTGATCCTCGCCTTCGAGCTGGCCATCTCGGCGGGCCTGCTGGTGGCGATCCTGGTCGATCCCGGGGTGTCACACGTCCGCCGCGTGATCGGCATGCTGACCGACTACACCTGCATGGCCTGGATCATGACCATCCAGGGTGAGCCGGCAGCTCCGCTGTACGCGGTGATGCTGTGGGTCACGATCGGCAACGGCATGCGCTACGGCAGCACCTACCTGCGGGTGGCAACCGCAATGGGGTGCCTGGCTTTCCTGTGTACCGTGATGCTGTCGCCCTACTGGCGCAGCCACGACTACCTCGGCTGGGGCCTGCTGCTGGGCCTGGGCGCGATTCCGCTGTACTTCGATTCGCTGCTGCATGCCTTGACCCGTGCGGTGGCCGAAGCGCGCCAGGCCAACGAAGCCAAGAGCCGTTTCCTGGCGAACATGAGCCACGAATTCCGTACGCCGCTCAACGGCCTGGCCGGCATGACCGAAGTGCTGGCCACCACGCGGCTGGATGAGGAGCAGCGCGAGTGCCTCAGCACCATCCAGGCGTCCACCCGCAGCCTGCTGGCGCTGGTGGAGGAGGTGCTGGACATCTCGGCGATCGAGGCCGGCAAGGTCCGGGTGGAATGGCATGAGTTCGCGCTGGCCGACGTGCTGCAGGCGATCAACCTGATCCTCACCCCGCAGACGCGTTCCAAGTCATTGGAGTATCGCGTCGACGTGGACGACAACGTTCCGCCACGGTTGTTCGGCGACGCCGGCCATCTGCAGCAGATTCTGCTGAATCTGATGGGCAACGCGGTGAAGTTCACCGACAGTGGCTTCGTCCATCTGCGTGTCAGCAGCCATGACGAGCGTGGCAGCGAGCGTGCCCGGCTGCGTTTCGAGATCCTCGACAGCGGCATCGGCGTACCCGTGGCCCTGCGCAGCCGCCTGTTCAACGCCTTCGAGCAGGCCGACGTCGGCCTGGCCCGCCGCCATGAAGGCACCGGACTGGGTACGGCGATCGCCAAGGGGCTGGTCGAATCGATGGGCGGGCAGGTCGGTTACCTGCCGAACACGCCGCGCGGCAGCGTGTTCTGGGTGGAAATCGCGCTGGACGTGGCGCCGACGCCGGACGTGCAGGGCGAGCTGCCGGAGGGCGGAAACGTCATTGCGTTCTCCAATCCATTCCTGCGCCATCGGGCCCGTGTACGCAGCCTGCGGGTGCTGGTTGCCGATGACCATGCCGCCAACCGCATGGTGCTGCAGCGGTTGCTCGAGAAGGCCGGCCACAAGGTCACATGCGTCAATGGTGGGGTCGAGGTGCTCGACGCTCTCGAGCAGGCCAATTACGACGCAGCCATCGTTGATCTGCACATGCCCGGCATGAGCGGCCTGGACCTGCTCAAGCAGCTGCGGGTGATGCAGGCCAGTGGCCTGCCGTATGTGCCGGTGATGGTGCTCAGCGCCGATGTCACCCCGGAATCCATCCTGCGCTGTGAGCAGGCAGGTGCACGTGCATTCCTGGCCAAGCCGGTCGTCGCGACGCGTCTGCTGGAGGTGTTGGCCGATGTGGCCGCCAACACGCGTACCGAGCCGGGCATCCAGTCGGTACCGGCCATGGAGGTCGGTGACGGCGTACTCGACACCGCCGTGCTGGACGAGCTGGCGTCACTGGGCATGGGCGATGGCTTCGAACGCAAGTTCATCGACCAGTGCCTGGTCGATGTGGACGCGAGCATGGCGCAGATGCAGGCCTGTGGCGAGCGGCTGGACTGGGAGGACTTCCGCGAACACGCCCACGCCCTGCGCGGCGTGGCGAGCAACCTGGGCCTGGTCCAGGTTGCTGCCGCCAGTGGCGAGATGATGCGCATGGCCGACTGGCAATTGAAGGCCGAGTGGACAATGCGCCTGTCCAGCCTGGTAGGTGCACTGCGCATCGGCAGGAAAGCGCTGGCGTCCCGCGTCGCAGGCATCCAGCAACGCGACAACGGGGAACGCACGCCCTCCTGACCGCGAGGTCTGTCAGCCCGCCTCGCCATTGCGGCGGGCCTGGGCGCGGACCAGCCGGTCCATGGTCCGCAGCGACTTCTCGCCCAACTGCATGGCGGTGTCGACCCAGATCTCGGTGATGCGCATCATTTCGTGCAGCGGCACCATGGTGGCGATCTCGTTCACTTCGCGCATGGCCGCCCAGGCGTGCGGAATGCGCCGGCTGTCCCGGATCACCTGTTCGACCGCCGCAACGCCTTCGCCCACCGGCACGACGACATCCACCAGGCCCATGTCCTTCAACTGCCGGGCGGTGAAGAGGTTGCCCTCCAGCATGATCTTCTCGGCCAGCCGCGGGCTGACCCGCTGGCACAGGAAGGAGTAGGCGCCCATGCCCGGGAACAGGTCGAACAGCACCTCCGGCAGTCCCATCAGCACGCCTTCTTCGGCGACGATGGTATGGCAGCTAAGCGCGGCCTCGAAGCCGCCGCCCAGTGCATTGCCCTGGACCAGCGCGATGCTGTGGGCGCGTGCGCCCAGCCCGGCGTGGAACGCATGCACGCCGCGCACGCAGCGCTGCGCATAGTCGAGCAGGCGGGCACGGTCGCCCTCGCGGATCAGCCGGCAGAACAGTTCGAGGTCACCGCCCAGGTTGAATACGTCACTATCGGAGGCCAGGACCACGTGAGGCGAGAGAACGTGGGCGGCACTGAGACGGTCTCCCAGTTCACGCTGATAGTCGACGATGTCGTCTACCAGGCGTGAGGCAAAGCACGGGCGGCCCGGCTGGTTGACCAGGTTGGCATGCATGTGGATCCAGTAGACATCCCGTTCGGTTTCCTCGGTGATGCGCAGGGTCGGGTGCTGCGACGGACGGGTGATGATGGGGCGTACTGCAGACATGGGTGTTCTCCGAGTGACCGTCCGGCCAACCGCAGAGCGGACGGAGAGATGGAATGTGAGGGAGTGGGCGGAACGTGCGGTGGCGAGTGATTCTATGCACCGCTCGTGAACCGCCTGCAAGCGGCCGCCGCCCGCGCTGGCCGCCAACGAAAAGGGCCCCGCCGTCGCCGGCGGGGCCCTGATCTGCGTCGAACCGTGGAAACCCTTACTGCGCGGGCGTATCGCGCAGCTCGCGACGGAGGATCTTGCCGACATTGGTCTTCGGCAGTTCCTTGCGGAACTCCACGATGCGCGGGTGCTTGTAACCGGTCAGATTTGCCCGGGCATGCTCCTTGACCATTTCGGCGGTCAGGTTCGGATCCTTCTTCACGATGACCACCTTGACCACTTCGCCGGACTTCTCGTCCGGCACGCCGACCGCGGCCACTTCCAGCACGCCCGGCATCATCGCGATGACGTCTTCGACTTCGTTCGGATACACATTGAAGCCGGACACCAGGATCATGTCCTTCTTGCGGTCGACGATGTAGAAGAAACCCCGTTCATCCATCTTCGCCATGTCGCCGGTATGCAGCCAGCCGTCGCTGTCGATCGCCTGGGCGGTCTCTTCGGGGCGCTGCCAGTAGCCCTTCATCACCTGCGGGCCCTTGATGCACAGCTCGCCCACTTCACCCAGCGGCAGGATGTTGCCGTTGTCGTCCTTGATGCACGCATCGGTGGACGGGATCGGCAGGCCGATGGAGCCGTTGTACTCCGGCAGGGTAAGCGGGTTGATGCAGGCGGCCGGCGAGGTTTCGGTCAGGCCGTAGGCCTCGACCAACGTCACCCCGGTAACCTTCTTCCAGCGCTCGGCCACAGCGCGCTGCACCGCCATGCCGCCGCCCAGGGTGAACTTCACCGACGAGAAATCGATCTCATCGAAACCGGGCGTATTGAGCAGACCGTTGAACAGCGTGTTGACGCCGGTGATGGCGGTGAAGCGCGTGCCCTTGAGCTCCTTGACGAAGCCCTTCATGTCGCGCGGATTGGTGATCAGATGATTGCAGCCGCCGAACTTCATGAAGACCAGACCGTTCGCGGTCAACGCGAAGATGTGGTACAGCGGCAGCGCGGTGATGATCACTTCCTTGCCCGGCTCGATGCCGGAGGTCGACAGCCATGCCGAGGCCTGCTGCATGTTGGCGATCAGGTTGCGGTTGGTCAGCATCGCGCCCTTGGCCACGCCGGTGGTGCCGCCGGTGTACTGCAGGAACGCCACGTCGTCGTGGTCGATCTCGACCTCGGGCAGGGTGTGGCGGCTGCCGAGCTTGAGTGCCTGCTTGAAGCGGATGGCACCCTTCACGTGATAGTTGGGCACCATCTTCTTGACGTACTTCAGCACGAAGTTGACGATCGCGCCCTTCGCGCCGAGCAGATCGCCCAGGCCGGTGGTGACCACCTGCCTGACCGGCGTGTCGGCGATGACCTGCTGGACGGTATCGCCGAAGTTGTCGACCACCACCAGCACCGAGGCGCCGGCGTCGACCAGCTGGTGCTTGAGTTCGCGTGCGGTATACAGCGGGTTGACGTTGACCACGGTCAGGCCGGCACGCAGCACGCCGAAGGTGGCGACCGGGTACTGCAGGCAGTTGGGCATCATCAGGGCGACGCGGTCGCCCTTCTTGAGCTTGAGCTCACCCAGCAGGTAGGCCGCGAACTGGTCAACCAGCGCATCGGTCTCGCCATAGGTGAGGACCTTGCCGAAACTGGAGTAGGCGGGGCGGTCGCGGTACTTGGCGACGGAGGCGTCGAAGACGGAGGCTACCGAATGGAATTCGTTGACGTCGATCTCGGCGGGAACGCCTTTCGGATAGCTCTGCAGCCAGGGACGATCCAGACTCATATTCCCCCTCCAGGAATCGTGATTGTTGGGTCCGACCCTGAGCGTACTGACAGCGGCCGGTCATTGCAGCATACCCCGCCGTAGGGGAAACGCGAAGAGGGCATCGCGCGACGGCCTGTGCGATCGC
>NZ_JASGBV010000063.1:0-28542 GCF_030053245.1 Stenotrophomonas sp. RS-48 | reverse complement strand
GGCCGCGTCGGCGATCAGGTCCTGACGGATCTCCAGTTCCACGTGCACCAGGCCGCGCCCTTCGCCGTGCACCGGTACCGCGTAGTCGCTGGTACTGCTTACCGAATACGGTTCGTTGTCACCGACCACCAGATCGCCTTCGTCGCGCAGTGCCTGCAGCAGGGCGTGGGCAAAGCGCGTGTCCTGGTGGTAGAGCACGCCGGCATGCCATGGCCGCAGCGTGCCGTTCATGGAGGGAGTGAAGCTGTGCATCATCACCAGCAGGGTCGGGCGGCCGGCTTCGCGGCGCGCATCCAGTTCCGCTTCGATGCGGGCGTGATAGGGCGCGTGGATCGCGTCGATGCGCTGCTGCCGTTGTGCGGCCGACAGGCCGGCGTTGCCCGGTACCACGGTGTGATCGCTTGCTTCCGGAATCAGGGTCGGCGATGCCAGCGGACGGTTGCAGTCGATCAGCAGGCGCGAATAGGTCTGCTCGATGGCCCAGGCATCCAGCCGTTCGGCCAATGCACGCGTGGTGCCGGCGATGCCGATGTCCCAGCCGATATGGCGGTCAAGTTCGCGCTGCGGCAGGCCGAGGCCGGCCAGTGCGCGCGGTACCTGCTGCCCGGCGTGATCGGCCAGCAGCAGGTACGGCGAAGCGCCCTGCGGCCGGTGGATGGTGTAGATCGCCGGGTCGTCAGCGCCCAGCAATGCCGGCAAGGTGTGCAGGTCGGCGTCAGCCACGCGGGCGCCCGTCCAGGTGATGTTCGATCATCCACAGCCCGGCCCAGAGCTTGGCATCGAGCTCGTAGCCTTCGCCCATCTTCTGCACCAGCCACGCGGCAGCCTGCTTGAGCGGGACCTCGTGCACCGTGATGTCCTCGCTGTCATCGCCGCCGCCTTCGCCGATCCGGCGCAGGCCGGTGGCGCGCACGAAGGCGATCTTCTCGCTGCTGGCGCCTGAGGAGGTCGGGCCGATCATCAGCACTTCGGCGTGCTCGGCGGTCCAGCCGGTCTCTTCTTCCAGTTCGCGTACCGCCGAGACTTCGATCGACTCGCCGGCATGGATGTCACCGACCAGCCCGGCCGGCATCTCGATGGTCGATGCCTGCAGGGGCACGCGGAACTGCTCGACGAACAGCACCTTGTCCTCGGGGGTGACGGCGATGATGATCGCCGCCAGGCCACCGGCGTGGGTGCGTTCGCTGTACTCCCAGGTGCCGCGTACCAGCATGCGCTGGTACTTGCCTTCATAGACGACACGCGGGGCTTCGGTATTGCGCTGGCTCATGCGGGCTCGCCGGAATTGGAAAAGGAGGGAGTGGGAAGCGGGTCGGCCATGCCGGCGGCGTTGAACAGCCGGCGGCGGGTCATCGGGCCGAAGCGCAGGGTCTGGCACAGGCCGCCGAGCAGCTCCGGGTCGGCCGTCTGCCGCAGCAGGCCGGGCTGGCAGCCTTCCAGCGGCGCGTCCAGCGCGATGGTGGTCAGCTGTCGCCAGAGCAGGGCATGCTCGCGCTGCTCGCGCAGGCGCACTGCCATCTGCGCTGCGCCGCGCAGGCGCAGGAAGGGCACTTCGTCCAGGCGCTCGTACAGCACATCCAGGCTGCCGAAGTGGGCCAGCAGGACCGCCGCGGACTTGCTGCCGACGCCGCTGATGCCGGGGATGTTGTCCACCGCATCGCCGCACAGTGCCAGGTAGTCGGCGATCTGGTGCGCATGCACGCCATGCCGCGCTTTCACCCCGGCCACGCTCCAGCGCTGGTTGCGCGCATAGTCCCACTGCTCGTCGTGGTCCAGCAGCAGCTGCGACAGGTCCTTGTCGGCGGAAATGATGACACCGCGGTGGCTACCGCGGTGCACATGCAGGGCGCTGCCGATCAGGTCGTCGGCCTCGTAGTCGTGATGGGCAAGCACGGCCAGACCGAGCGCCGCGCACAGTGCCTTGCAATGCACGAACTGGCGCTTCAGCGCCTCCGGAGCCGGATCGCGGTTGGCCTTGTACGCCGGATACAGGCGATGGCGGAAGCCGCTGTCCAGCGCCTCGTCAAAGGCGATGGCGATGTGCTGCGGACGCTCGCGTTCGAGCAGGTCCAGCAGGAAGCGCGCGAAGCCGTGCACGGCATTGGTCGGCCAGCCCTGCGCATCCTGGAACTGGTCGGGCAGCGAGTGCCAGGCACGGAACACGTAGATGCTGGCGTCGACCAGGTACAGCGCCGGCGCCGGTGCCGGCAAGGTCATGCCGGTGGCGTCCAGTCGCGCAGCAGGGCGGCTGGATCCGGACGCTCGCGCTCGGGCACGTCGGCGCGGGCGGTGCCGATATGGATGAAACCGGCGATGCGCTCGCCGTCGGCCAGCCCCAGATGGGCGTGTACGGCCGGGTCGAACGCCATCCACGCCGTCAGCCACTGGGCGCCGAAGCCCAGCGCCTGTGCGGCCTGCAGCAGGGCAAAGCAGACGCATCCAGCGGTCATCAGCTGCTCCTGCTCGGGCACCTTCGGGTCGGGGCGGGGGCTGGCCACCACCACGATCACCAGCGGCGCATGGCTGAAACGCTGGCGATCCTTCTCGAACACGGCCTCGCCGGCAGTGGGATCGCGCTGGCGGCTGCGCTCGGCCAGGAACGCGCCCAGAGTGTGACGCGCATCGCCGGCAATCTTCAGGAACCGGAACGGCACCCGCTTGCCGTGGTCGGGCACCCGCACCGCCGAGGTGAGCATACGCAGCAGGGTCTGCGGGTCCGGCCCGGGCTCGCCCAGCTGCCGCGAGGGCACCGAGCGGCGGGCATCGAGGGCAAGCAGGGCGGCGGGGTCGGGCATGGCGTCTGAACCGGTCATCACGGGCATTTGATTATAGTCGCGGTGGTCGATGACGCCGTGGCTGCGGCGTCTGTCCCCTCACTATCAAACTGTGATGAACATCATGCCACTGGCGGCAATCGGACGCCGGCTTCCTCTCGCCTCGCGGGCCTTGCACGGCTTACGATATCCCTCTTGCCGGGCCGTGGGTCACGAGGTTTGAAGTGAGGACTGTTTCACTGTCCGTGAGGGGCGGGCCGGCCTACCATCGACGTATCGGTACATGGGGTGTGCCGGTCGTCGCGATGTCCATGTTGTCTGTCGCACCAGAGAAGGTGGGGAGCCTTCCCGAATGATGAGCGCGCCCACACCGTTGGGAACGTCGGGTCGTGACCCGGCCCAGTTCCAGCTTGCCCGTGACGCCGTCCTGCCCGCGCTGTGCCAGGCCTTCGGGGCGGCACTGGCGCGCTTCGACGACGCCCTGTTCGACCGTGCCGGCAATGCCGGCGCCTCGCAGCTGCTGTTCCTTGATGCGATGCGCGAGCTGCGCCGGCGGCGCGAGGAGATAGCGGCGGCCTTTGCCGGCCATCTGCAACGCGCCTGGGCGGCTCTGGTTGCCGGAGAGCCACTGTCGGCGGATGCGACCCTGTCCGGCCCGGCCGAGGATGGCCTGAGCCTGCTGGCCGAGCACGTGCTCGAATCGCGGCTGGCGGTGCGCAACTTCGCCACGGTGCTGCTGCGTGATTTCAAGCCGGTTCTGGCGCGGCTGGACCGCCGCCTGGGCTGGCTGGCCGGCGATGTGCCGCTGGATGCCGACCTGAACCCGATCAGCCCGGAACATCTGGGCGTGGCCATCCACGAGGCCTTCGCCGGCTGCGAACTGGCGCCGGAAGTCCACCTGGTGCTGATCAAGCTGTGCGAGCGCGACCTGCGCGCGCCGGTCGGCCGCATCTACGACAAGCTGGACGAGCAGCTCGCGGCGGCCGGCGTGATGTCGCAGATGGGCGCGGTGCGCCGCACCCCGGCGGCCCCGGGCCCGCGTCCACCGCAGGGGCTGGACGATCTGGTCGAACAGCGCCCGGTGCCGGGGTTCGACAGCGATTTCAGCGATGACGAGCAGGCCGCACCGGCGTGGGCGCAGCGCTTCGCCGCGCGCTGGTCCGAGCGCCGAGGCCACCTTCAGCAGGCCGGTGGGGACGGTCCCGGCGCCGCCGGCAGCGAGGCCTATGGCCAGCAGGGGATGTTGCTGGAAGCGCTGCAGGAACTGCTGCAGCAGACGCGCCACGTGCGTGAGGACGCAACATCGGCCGCGCAGGTGGCCGTGGGCCAGCAGCGCCCGTTGAGCCAGCGCGAGATGATGTCGGTGCTGTCGCTGCTGCAGGCGACCCCCAGCGCCACGCTGCGTGCGGCGATCGGTGAGGATGGTGAGTCGCTCGCGCAGCGCCTGAAGAGCGAGGTGTTGTCCAGCGCCACCCGGCTGGGCGTCGACCCGGGCCAGACCCGCCTGGATCCGCAGGACGAGGACGCGATCGACCTGGTCGGCATGCTGTTCGACGTCATGCTGGATGAACGCGAACTGGAGGGTCGCTCGCGCGAACTGATCGGCCGCCTGGTGGTGCCCTTCGTCAAGGTCGCCATGCTCGACCGCCGCATGTTCGTGCAGAAGACCCATCCGGCGCGCAAGCTGCTCAATTCGTTGGCCGAGGCCTGCGAAGGCAACACCGGCGAGAGCCAGGCCGAGCGCATGCTGATGGCCAAGGTGGAGGAGATCATCGAGCGCCTGGTCGCCGAGTTCAACGAGAACCTGGCCATCTTCCTCACCCTGGAAGAGGAGTTCCGCGACTTCCTGGTGCAGCACCGTCGCCGCGTCGAGATTGCCGAGCGGCGCGCAGCCGAAACGCAGCGCGGCCAGGAAAAGCTGGAAATGGCCCGCACGCGCGCGGCCACCGAGCTGGATCGCCGCATAGGCGATGCCACCCTGCCACCGGCCATCGCCGAGTTCCTGCGCCAGCCGTGGCAGCACCACCTGACCCTGGCGCTGCTGCGCGAGGGCGAAGACGGTGCATCGGTCGCCGAAGCCCTGGCCCTGGGCGATGGCCTGCTGGAGGAAGTGGCCGAAGCGCGCCGGCAGATCATCGGCAAGCCCTGGCTGCAAGCCTGGCAGCCGGTGCTGGCCAAGGTGTTCGCCAGTGTCGGCGTACACGGCGATGCGGCAACCTCGGCCATCGATGCACTGCATGACACCCTGCAGGGCATCGCCGAGTCACGGCCGGAGCTGGAACGTGCGCTGCCGGAGCTGCCGCAGGTTGTCCTGCCCATGCCGCCGGTTGCGGACTCGCCGACGGTCGAACTGGGCAGCCAGGTGGATACCGACGATTTCGACAATGCCGATGCCGATCGCTTCCGCCGGATGGAGATCGGCAGTTGGCTCGACTTCGTCGACAAGGACGGCAAGGTGCAGGCCGGCAAGCTGTCCTGGGTGAGCCCGATTTCTTCCCGGCTGCTGTTCGTCAACCGGCGTGGCGTGCGCTTCTGCGTGGCTTCGCCGGAGGAACTGGCGGTGATGGTGCGGCTGGGCCGCCTGCGTGCGCATGTCGACGATGGCGCCTTTGACAGCGCCATGCAGGGCGTGATCGACCGCCTCGACCCGGGCAACGCCACCCTGCACTGAGCGGGAGCCGCCTGCTAGGATCGGGAAAACTCACCGATCAGCGGGGACCTGCATGGCCGTGGCGTTGCTGGGGATCAAGGAGACCGCGCCGGGCGAACGGCGCGTAGCGTTGACGCCGGAGACCGCGCGCAAGCTCGCCGCACTGGGCGTCACCGTCTGGTACGAAACCGGTGCGGGCGAGGCCGCCGGTTTTCCCGATGCCGCCTATCAGGACGCGGGCGCACGTGCATTCGATGACGGTCGCTGGGGCGAGATCGACATCCTTCTGTGCGTGCAGGCGCCGCCGGCGCAGGTGCTGGCCCGGCTCAAGCCGGGCGCAGCCGTGGTCGGCCTGCTGACGCCGGCCAGCGATCCGACACTGGCGGCGCTGGCCAGCGAGGACCGCCTGCTGCTGTTCCCGCTGCAGCTGTTGCCGCGCACCACCCGTGCGCAGGCGATGGATGTGCTCAGTTCGCAGGCCGGCATGGCGGGCTACAAGGCTGCGCTCATCGCAGCCGAGCGTGCACCGCGCTTCTTCCCGATGCTGACCACCGCGGCCGGTACCGTGCGTCCGGCCAAGGTGCTGGTGATCGGCGCCGGCGTTGCAGGATTGCAGGCGATCGCTACTGCGCGCCGCCTCGGCGCCCAGGTGGAAGGATTCGATGTGCGGCCGGAAACGCGCGAGCAGATCCAGTCGCTGGGCGCACGCTTCCTCGACCTGGGCGTCAGCGCGGCCGGCGAGGGCGGCTACGCGCGGGCGCTGACCGAGGAAGAACGGGCCGAGCAGCAGCGGCGGCTGGCCGACCATCTGCGCAGCGTCGATGTAGTGATCTGTACCGCAGCCGTGCCGGGCCGTCCGGCACCGACCATCGTCACTGCGGCGATGGTGGAAGGCATGGAGGCGGGCAGTGTGATCGTCGATCTGGCGGCCGAGAGCGGCGGCAACTGCGCGCTGACCCAGCCGGGGCAGTGCATCGAACACCAGGGCGTGACCATCGATGGACCACTGGGCCTGGCCAGCCGGGGTGCGACCCAGGCCAGCGAGATGTATGCGCGCAACCTGCTCAACTTCGTTGCCCTGTTCGTACGCGAAGGTCAGCTGAGCTTCGACTGGGAAGACGAACTGCTGGCAAAGACGCGCTGGCAGGCGTGAATGACATGGGGTCAGATCCCTTTGCCTCTGGCAAAGGGATCTGACCCTGCATCCCGAAGGCCTACCGCGGCTTTGCCGGTGGCGGGTTGTCCCGCACCCAGTCGCGACGCTCCTCCGGCGTCATCCGGGACCAGCGATCGCGCAGGGCGTCGCGCTGGGCAGGGGGCAGCTGGCGCATCTGCCCGAACAGTGCGCGTGCCTGTTCACGCTGTTCCGGGCTCATGTGCTCGAACCGGCGCAGGCCACGGCGGGCCTTGTCGCGCTCTTCCGGGCTCATGGACTGCCAGCGCTGGCCATGGGCCAGCATGCGCTGGCGCTGACCGGCATCGGCGCCGTTCCAGCGGTCGCGCAGCGGGGCCAGCACCGCCTCGCGCTGGGCGGGGCTGAGCTGATCCCAGGCAGGCAGTGGAGCACCGGGAGCGGGCGGCGCGGGCGCATGGGTCTGCGCCAGCACCGGTGCTGCAGGCAGCAGCGCCAGGGCGATCAGCAGGGGCAGGGAGAGATGTCGCAGCATGATTCACTCCATCGCCAGGTCGGTGTCGCCCAGCCACAGGTACAGATCGGGATTCTCGTCGTACAGCGCGCTGTTGTCTTCCACTGCGGCAACGGTCGGTACCGGCGCTGGCCGCGTCGGCACGTCCGGACCGGTGAACTGCACGCCGATGCCCAGCGCCACCACCAGCGAGCAGGCGCTGGCCAGCCACCAACGCCAGCGCCCACGATGGGCTGCATGGGCGCCCTGGCGGGCCTGGCGCAGGCGCGACAGCGTTGCCGGCGACAGCGCCCGCAGAGAATGCGCATGCAGGCGCCGCAAGGCGTCATCGGAGGGCAGGGAGCGGTTCACGGGGGGTTCTCCAGATAATCCTGCAGCGCCTGCCGGGCGCGTGCGAGATGGGTCTTTACCGCGCCTTCGCTGCAGCCCATGGCGCGGGCGGTGGTGGCGCCGTCCAGATCCTGCAGCACGCGCAGGGTGAACGCTTCGCGCTGGCGGGCGGGCAGCGTACGCAGCGCCTGCACCAACTGCTGGTACTGCTGGTGCTGCTCGTGCGCCTGCGCCGGGGTAGGGCCGGGGTCGGCCCAGTCGATGTCGGCACCGTCGGCATCCTGGTTGTCGCGCCAGAACGGCAGGCGGAAGCGGCGTCGGCGCTGCAGGTCGATCACCCGCCGGCGCAGGATGCTCCAGAACAGGGGCGCCCATTCGCTGGCGGGCTTGTCGGCATAGTCCAGCATGCGCAGCAGGGCATCCTGCACGGCGTCCAGGGCATCCTCGCGCTGGCGCAGGCCGGCCTCGGCGAAGCGGAACGCGCGCGGGCCGATGCTCGCCAGGAACGCTTCCAGCGACGCCGGCAGGGCATCGGTGTCGGCGGTCGGGGGGACGGGGCTGCTCACCAGCACAGGGTACGGTTCCTTGCTCGGGGTCACCATCGACAACGCGTGAGCGCGGCCCCGGTTGACGAGGATGCGCGCCGGGTTCAGCCCATGGTTATGATGGGCCGACGAAGACAGAGCGGGAGCGTTGCCGATGAGTGACGGGTTCGTGGCGCTGTACATCTTCATGCTGGCCGCCATCGCCGGCCACGTGATCATTTCGCGGGTGCCGGTGATCCTGCACACCCCGCTGATGTCGGGTTCCAATTTCATCCACGGCATCGTGCTGATCGGCGCGATGGTAGTGCTCGGCCACGCACAGACGCCGCTGGAAAAGGCCTTGGGCTTCATCGCCGTGGTGCTCGGTGCCGGTAACGCCGCCGGCGGCTACGTGGTCACCGCGCGCATGCTGGAGATGTTCAGGCCGAGCGCGCCGCGGGCAGGCAAGGACGAACCGAAGGAGCCGCAGGCTTGAACATCAGCACCGTCGAACTGCTCGATTGGCTGGTCAAGGCCAGCTACCTGGTGGCCGCCACGCTCTTCCTGCTCGGCCTGCAGCGGATGGCCTCGCCGCTGACCGCGCGCAGCGGCATCCGCTGGGCCGGGCTGGGCATGCTGCTGGCCACCGCGGCCACCTTCTTCCTGCCCGAGCTGCACAACGTGCCGCTTATCCTGGTCGCGCTGCTGCTGGGTGCCGGCCTGGCCTGGTGGTCGGCCGGCAAGGTCGCGGTCACCGACATGCCGCAGATGGTGGCGCTGTACAACGGCATGGGCGGTGGTTCGGCGGCGGCGATCGGTGCGGTTGAACTGCTGCGCTACGCCTTCCTGGCCCATCGCGATACCACCCATTGGAGCGAACAGGCGCTGGCCGACCTTGCCGCACGCCAGCCTTCCACCACCGTGCTGCTGCTGGCGGTGGTCGGCGCCGCGATCGGCGCGGTGTCGCTGTCCGGCTCCGTGATCGCCTGGGCCAAGCTGGATGGCCGCCTCGACAAGCGGGTCACCTGGCCAGGGCAGCAGGCGTTGAACCTGGTGGTGGCGCTGGCGGTGGTGGTGCTGGCCATCGTCGCGGCCAGCACGCTCAGCACCTGGGCGATCATCGCCTTCTTCGTGCTGGCACTGGCGCTGGGCGTGCTGATGACGCTGCCGATCGGTGGCGCCGACATGCCGGTGGTGATCTCGCTGTACAACGCATTCACCGGCCTGGCGGTGTCCTTCGAGGGCTACGTGCTGGGCAACGAGGCCTTGATCATCGCCGGCATGATGGTCGGCGCGGCGGGCATCCTGCTGACCCGCCTGATGGCCAAGGCGATGAACCGGCCGATCCGCAACGTGCTGTTCTCCAATTTCGGTGGCGGTGCAGGCGGAGAGGCACAGGCGATCACCGGCGCGCAGAAGCCGATCGAGGCGGCCGATGTGGCGGCAATGATGGCCTTCGCCGAGCGCGTGGTGATCGTGCCCGGTTACGGCATGGCCGTGGCCCAGGCCCAGCACAAGATCTGGGAACTGGCACAGCGGTTGGGGCAGCGCGGGGTCAAGGTGAAGTTCGCCATCCATCCGGTCGCCGGGCGCATGCCCGGGCACATGAACGTGCTGCTGGCCGAGGCCGGTGTGCCGTACGACCTGATCGCCGACATGGACGACATCAATCCCGAGTTCACCAGCACCGATGTGGTGCTGGTGATCGGCGCCAACGACGTGGTCAATCCGGTCGCACGTACCGATCCGGCCAGTCCGATCTACGGCATGCCGGTGCTGGACGTGATCAACGCACGCAACGTGGTGGTGATCAAGCGCGGTCGCGGGACCGGCTTTGCCGGGATCGAGAATGCGCTGTTCTACGCCGACAACACGCGCATGCTGTACGGGGACGGCGCTGAGGCGGCGGCGTCGCTGGTCAGCGAGCTGAAGGCGCTCGACGGCGGTCATTGAGCCGTACCGGCAGCGCCGGGCATGGCCCGGCGCCTGCTGCGAGGGCCGCTGCGCTCGCCGGGCATGGCCCGGCGCTACCCGAATCAGGTGCGATCAGCGCGCCAGCCAGGCGCCGACGGCCACGCCGATCGCCAGCCACAGCCATTCCATCGCGCCATTGGCCAGGTTGATCAGCGTCCAGGCCAGATGCGGGCCCATGCGCAGCGAGGCATCCCAGGGGTTGAGCCCCATCGAGCCGCCCATCCAGGCGCTGGCGATGGCCCAGTTCGCCACCGCCGCCACCAGCAGCGTGCCGGCCACCACGAGGGCCACGCGAAGACGGCCGGGACCGAGTGTGCCCAGACGCAGCATGAACACCAGTTCCAGAGCAGTCAGCACCGCCATCCAGCCGACCTGGCGGCCGGTCATCAGGGCCAGCAGCATCCAGGCGAGGGGAGCAACAACCAGGCCCAGCAGCAGCATGAAGGGCCAGAGCCAGGTCACGGTCCTGGCACGCGCGGCATTGGAGGACATCGAAGCTTCCTGAAAGTCACCCACAGGATACTGTGGTTTGCCGCGGTGCACCGGCGGGCGCGGGACGGCTGGGCTAGAATGCCGTCTTGCGTGGCCATGGCCACGGCCCCATATCGGTCCCCATGTATTCCCGTAGCAGCGAACCTGTCCACTTCGAACGCGATTGCGAGGCCGTGATGGTCCCGCAGGGCGACACCGTGACCCTGCCCGCCGGCAGCTATGGGTACATCACCCAGGCGTTGGGCGGCAGCTATTCGGTATTTGTCGAAGGCAACCTGTTCCGCATCGCCGGCAAGGATGGCGACGCCATCGGCAAGGAAGCACCCGCGCCGCTGGAGCTGCCGGCCGACGCCACCGACGAACAGGTGGAGCAACTGGTATGGCAGCAGCTTCGCACCTGCTTCGATCCGGAAATTCCGGTGAACATCGTCGAACTGGGCCTCGTCTACGAGGTCGAGATCAAGCATCTGGACGAGGGCCAGCGCGAGATCGACGTGAAGATGACCCTGACCGCGCCCGCGTGCGGCATGGGTGACATCCTGGTCGACGACGTGCGCAGCAAGCTGGAAATGATCCCGACGGTGGCCGAGGCCGACGTCGAGCTGGTGTTCGATCCGCCATGGAACCAGCACATGATGTCCGAGGCGGCCCGTCTCGAGACCGGCATGCTTTGACCCAGGGCCCGCAGTGACGCGGGCCCGGCACTACCCGCAACCAGAACAGGAATCCTCCGGTGTCCCAGTCCATCCCCAGCTTCGCCGTCACCCGTTCGGACCACCCGCGCAGCGCTGAAGAGCGCGCCACGATCCTGGAGAAGCCGGGTTTCGGCCTGCACTTCACCGACCACATGGTGGAAGTGCGGTGGGACAAGGACACCGGCTGGCACAACGCCAACGTGCGTGCCTATGGCCCGTTGCAGCTGGACCCGGCAGCGGCCGTGCTGCATTACGGCCAGGAGATCTTCGAGGGCATCAAGGCCTACCGCCACGCCGACGGCTCGATCTGGACCTTCCGTCCGGATGCCAACGGCCGTCGCCTGCAGCGCTCTGCACAGCGCCTGGCGCTGCCGGAACTGCCGGTGGAGATCTTCGTCGAGTCGCTGAAACAGCTGATCGCCGTGGACAGCGCCTGGGTGCCGTCGGCGGATGAGTCCAGCCTGTACTTCCGCCC
Source organism: Stenotrophomonas sp. RS-48 (assembly GCF_030053245.1). Classification (NCBI taxonomy): domain Bacteria; kingdom Pseudomonadati; phylum Pseudomonadota; class Gammaproteobacteria; order Lysobacterales; family Lysobacteraceae; genus Stenotrophomonas; species Stenotrophomonas sp. RS-48. Next base: position 16,982 of record NZ_JASGBV010000063.1, on the reverse strand, counting down.
GTTCATGATTGGCGACGAGGCCTTCCTCGGCGTGCGTGGCGCGCACAAGGCCGGCTATTACGTCATCGCCAGCCCGGCCGGTCCGTACTTCGCCAAGGGCGTGGCACCGGTGTCGATCTGGCTGTCTACCGAATATGCGCGTGCGGCCAAGGGCGGCACCGGCGCGGCCAAGTGCGGTGGCAATTACGCCGCCTCGCTGCTGCCGCAGCAGAAGGCCCAGGCGCAGGGCTGCTCGCAGGTGCTGTTCCTCGACCCGGTCGAGGGCAAGTACCTGGAGGAACTGGGCGGCATGAACGTCTTCCTGGTCTACAAGGACGGCACCCTGGTCACGCCGCAGCTGTCGGGCAGCATCCTGGAAGGCATCACCCGCGAGAGCATCCTGCAGCTGGCCCGCGACCGCGGCATGAAGGTCGAGGAGCGCAAGGTCAGCATCGACGAGTGGAAGGACGGCGTTGCATCCGGTGCGATCAGCGAGGTGTTCGCCTGCGGCACCGCTGCGGTGGTGACTCCGATCGGCCAGCTCAAGGGCGAAGGCTTCTCGGTGGGCGACCTCAACGCGCCGGCCGGCGAAGTGACCATGTCGCTGCGCAAGGAACTGACCGACATCCAGTACGGCCGCCTGCCGGACCGTCACAACTGGCTGGTCAGGCTGGGCTGATCCTCCCGCCAGGCTGTAGCGCCGGGCCCATGCCCGGCGGCGCTGTTCCCCGAAGGCCCGTCCCCGCGACGGGCTTTCGTCGTTTACAGGGAAGGCCGGCCGCCGATGTCGGCAAAGTCATCGGTGGACAGGACATCTGCCCAGTCAGGTTCGTGCGCGTGGCGCGAAAGTTCCTTCATCTTCACAAACCCTCGACCCGGAAAGTCTCAGATCGAACATTTCATGTTCCTGAAAAGACACTGAAAATATTGTGGTGTCCGGTTTAGGCCATTAGCGTCATCGGCACGGCGGATCGTAAGGGGGATCCGCTGGCTCGCCGGACTCCGGACCTCGCCAACGCAAGCCAGCCCATGGTTCGGGCCGGTGTTTCTGCCGATTCCGGCATTCACACCACTAGAAAGGGAAATACGATGTCCCAGGTAACGCAACCGCGTGTGCGTCGAGTGTGGGTGGTCCTTGGTGCTTCCGTTCTTTCATCGCTGCTGCTGGCCACGCCTGCGCTGGCCGGTGATGTCCAGCTCAGCGGGCTGCAGTCCGCGCCGACGCACCAGCGTTTCATCGTCAAGTATCGCGACGGCAGTGCGCCGGTGGCCAACACCACCGCCCTGGCATCGTCGCTGAAGACGGCGGCTGCGGGCCTTGCCAGCAGCCAGGGCCGCGCGCTGGGCCTGCAGCAGGTCCGCAAGCTGGCCGTCGGCCCGACCCTGGTCAGGACCGATCGTCCGCTGGACCAGGCCGAATCCGAACTGCTGATGCGCAAGCTCGCCGCCGACCCCAACGTCGAATACGTGGAAGTCGACCAGATCATGCGCGCGACGCTGACGCCGAACGACACCCGCTTCAGCGAACAGTGGGGGTTCGGTACGTCCAACGCCTCGATCAACGTGCGCCCGGCCTGGGACAAGGCCACCGGCACCGGCGTGGTCGTCGCGGTGATCGACACCGGCATCACCAACCACCCCGATCTGAACGCCAACATCCTGCCCGGCTATGACTTCATCAGCGACGCGGCAATGGCACGCGACGGCGGTGGCCGCGACAGCAATCCCAACGACGAGGGTGACTGGTACGCCGCCAACGAATGTGGCGCAGGCTACCCGGCCTCCAACTCCAGCTGGCACGGCACCCACGTTGCCGGCACCGTGGCAGCGGTGACCAACAACAGCACCGGCGTGGCGGGTACTGCCTTCAATGCCAAGGTCGTGCCGGTGCGCGTGCTCGGCAAGTGCGGTGGCTACACCTCCGACATCGCCGACGCCATCGTGTGGGCCTCCGGCGGCAGTGTCAGCGGCGTGCCGGCCAATGCCAATCCGGCCGAGGTCATCAACCTCTCGCTGGGCGGCGGCGGCAGCTGCTCGACCACCTACCAGAACGCGATCAACGGCGCCGTCGGCCGTGGCACCACGGTGGTGGTGGCCGCAGGCAACAGCAACACCAACGTGTCTTCATCGGTACCGGCCAACTGCCCGAACGTGATCGCGGTGGCGGCCACCACGTCGGCGGGCGCACGTGCCAGCTTCTCCAACTACGGCACGGGCATCGACATCTCCGCGCCGGGCCAGGGGATCCTGTCCACTCTCAACACCGGCACCACCACGCCGGGCAGCGCCAGCTATGCCTCGTACAACGGCACCTCGATGGCAGCACCGCACGTGGCCGGCGTGGTCGCGCTGATGCAGTCGGTCGCACCGAGCCCGCTGAGCCCGGCCCAGGTGGAAAGCATCATCAAGAGCACCGCTCGGCCGCTGCCGGGTGCCTGTTCGGGTGGCTGTGGCGCCGGCATCATCGACGCCGATGCTGCAGTGGCGGCAGCGATCAATGGCGGTGGCAACCCGAACCCGGGCGGCACCGTGCTGCAGAACAACGTACCGGTGAGCGGACTGGGTGCCGCATCGGGCGCTTCGCTGAACTACACCGTCAATGTCCCGTCCGGCAGCAGCCAGCTGCGGGTGACGATCAGCGGCGGCAGCGGTGATGCCGACCTGTACCTGCGGCAGGGCAGCGCGCCGACCGATACCGCCTACACGTGCCGTCCGTACCTGAGCGGCAACAGCGAAACCTGCACGGTCAACAGCCCCGCTGCCGGTACCTGGTACGTACGGGTGAAGGCCTACAGCACCTTCTCGGGCGTGACCCTCAACGCCCAGTACTGAGCCCAAGACCCTCTCCTAGGGCACGCCCTGGCTTCGGCCGGGGCGTTTTTGCATGGGGCCGCGCGGTGGTGCGTGCCGCCGCGTCGTGGTGGGTGCCGACCTTGGTCGGCACTCCGTTCCTCAAACCGATTCGAAGCGGTTTGCGGCAACGTTCTTGCGCACGTGCTGCGGGTCGAAAATCCGCCCGTTCATCGCGATGTAGACGCCGGCCGGCAGCGACTGTACCGCGCCGATCGCGCAGCCGATGTTGAACTCCGCGTCCGAACCGCGGAAACGTGCCGGACTGAGCGCGCCGGTCATCACGATGGTCTTGTCCGCGATCGTCGCCAGCACCTTGCCGGTCTGCACCATCGAATCGGTGCCATGGGTCACCAGCACATGCCGGGTCGGCTGCGCCGCGATGGTGGCCCGGATCAGCTCGCGGTCCTCATCGTTGATGTGCAGCGAGTCCTTGCGCAGGATCGGAATCACGTTGAAGCGGAACGTCACCCCCAGCTCGCGCAGGATCATGCCGATCTGCGGATCGCCGATCTGGTAGTCCGACTTGTCGTCGAAGTAGATCTTGTCGATCGTGCCACCGGTGGTGACGACCAGGAGCTCTTCCATCATGTGCATGCGCGAAACCAGGACAGGTGCAGCGGCGCGGGGCCGGGAACGCAGATGATACGGCCCGGGAGGCGCAGCGTCAGCGTCGCCTGCCGAAGCGCGCACGCAGGCCCGGCAGGCTGGCGGCGAAGATCACGGTCAGTGCCAGGGCAATCTCGAGCAAGGCCAGCCAGCGCGTTTCCGGGTGGCTCCAGGCGCTCATCACGCCATGGCTGAACCAGCCCAGCGCCAGCACGGAGGCCCAGAACCCTGCCTTGCGCCAGCCCAGGCGCAGGGCGATGGCCAGTGCAAGCGGTGGGGCGGTGAACACCAGCTGGGTGGCCAGCCAGTGCTTATCGTTGATGAACCAGCCTGCAAACAGCGCGGCCAGACCCATCAGGGCCAGCAGCAGAACCGTACGCGGCGCGGCGTTCATCGGGCCAGCCGCTGCGCGATATCGGCGACGCGACGGCCCAGCGCCCGCGCCAGCACCGCCTCATCATCGGTCGGCTGCGGGTCGTCGGCCGCTCCCGCCACATGGCTGGCGCCGTAGGGCGTGCCGCCGCTGGTGGTGTGGCTCAAACCCGGTTCGGTGAACGGAATGCCGACGATCAGGCAGCCGTGATGCAGCAACGGCACCTGCATGGTCAGCAGGGTCGATTCCTGCCCGCCGTGCATTGATGCGGTCGAGGTGAACACGCCGGCGGGCTTGCCCGCAAGCGTGCCATTAACCCATTCAGCACCGAGTCCATCGAGGAAGTGCTTGACCGGCGCGGCCATGTTGCCGAACCGCGTCGGACTGCCCAGCAGCAGCCCCTGGCAGTCGGCCAGATCCTGCACGCTCACGTAGGGGGCGCCATCGTCGGGCACCGGCGGCTGTGCGGTCTGGGTCACGGCCGCCACCGGCGGCACCGTGCGCAGCCGCGCCACCATTCCCGGCACCTCGCCGATTCCCCGCGCGATCTGGCGCGCCAGCCGTGCCACCGAGCCACCGCGGCTGTAGTAAAGCACCAGGATCTCGCCCATCGTGCCCAGGTCTCCTCATCGTGTGGACGCCAGTATGGCTATCCTGCTTGCATTCCGCATCGGGTACCCTTGCGCCGATGGAACCTCTGGATACGCTCAACCTATGGATGGAGCGCGCGCGCGATCGTGCGCGTGCCGCCAGCTTCGGCCGCTTCCTGTGGCACCGCTTTCTCGATGACCGCCTGTTCCAGGCGGCCGCCGCACTGGCCTACACCACGGTATTCGCCCTGGTTCCGCTGGCGATCGTGGTGTTCGGCGTGCTTTCGGCCTTCCCGGTCTTCGACCGCTGGAGCGACCAGCTCAGCGACTATGTCTTCTCCAACTTCGTGCCCAATGCCGCACGCGCCGCCGAAGGCTACCTGCGGCAGTTCTCGGCCAGCGCTGGCCAGCTCACCGCGGCCGGCTTCATCGCCCTGGTCGTCTCGCTGCTGATCACCCTCAACAGCGTGGAAGAGACGTTCAACAAGATCTGGCGGGTCGGATCGACCCGGCCCAAGCTGACCCGCTTCCTGGTCTACTGGACCGTGCTGACCCTGGGCGCGATGCTTGCCGCCGCCTCGCTGGCAGTGTCGGCACGGGTACTGGCAATGCCGCTGTTCGGGACCCAGGAGGGGCGCTGGCTGGCCGACCTGTCGCTGCGGCTGGCACCGGTGCTGATCGAATTCGTCTGCATCAGCCTGATGTTCCGGGTCGTGCCGCACCATACGGTGAAATGGCGGCACGCCGTCCCCGGCGCGATCCTGGCGGCGGTGATCCTGGAGCTGGTGAAGTGGGGCATCGGTGCCTATCTGGGCAGTTTCCAGTCCTACCAGAAGCTCTATGGCACGGTCGCGTTCGTGCCGATCCTGCTGCTGTGGATCTATCTGTGCTGGGTGGCGGTGCTGCTTGGCGCATCGCTGGCATCGTCGATGGCGGCGTTCCGCTACCAGCCGGTCGAGCTGCGCCTGCCGCAGGGCTATGAATTCTATGGGCTGCTGCGCCTGCTCGGCCGCTTCCACCAGGCGCGTGCCCGGGGCAGGGGGCTGGCCGATGACGAGATCCTGCGGCTGGAGCCGATGCTGACCGACTCGCTGCTGCAGGACCTGGCCTGCAAACTGGAGGCCATCGGCCTGCTGCGCCGCGACGAGTGGGGTGAATGGCTGCTCGCGCGCGACCTGGACCAGGTCAGCCTGGCCGATCTGTACGAATGCACCCAACTGCGCATCCCGGTGGCGGAGCAGCATCTGCCCTACCGCGAAGACAGCCTGGGCCAGGCCGCGCTGGCGGCGCTGGATGAACTGCGCCTGCCTCTGCGTGAGCGCCTCAAGCGTCGCGTGAGCGATATCTATCCCGATTCCGGAGACACCCCATGACCCGCACGACTCCGCTGCTGCTGGCAGTTCCATTGGCCGTGGCGCTTGCCCTGGCGGCCTGCAAGCCTGCGCAGGACGCGACGCCGGCCAGCAGCCAGCCACCGGCGCAGGCTCCCGCACCGGCGGCACCGCCTGCGGCCGAGGACACGCCGGCCGAGCGTGTCACGGCCGAGTTCCCCACGTTGAAGATGAAGGCCGTCGATGGCAGCGAGTACGACCTGGCGGCCCATCGGGGCAAGTGGGTGGTGGTGAATTTCTGGGCCACGTGGTGCGCACCATGCCGCAAGGAGATGCCGGAGTTGTCCGCGCTGCACGCCATGCGCAGCAACATCGAAGTGGTCGGCCTGGCCTATGAGGACATCGAGGTGCCGGAGATGCAGTCGTTCCTGACCAAGCATCCGGTGACCTATCCGATCGTGATCGTCGATCCGTTCGATCCGCCGGCGGACTTCGCTACGCCGCGGGGGCTGCCGCTGACGCATCTGATCGATCCGCAGGGGCGGTTGGCGCACAGCTTCCTCGGCCCGGTTACGGCGGCCGATATCGAGAAGCAGATCGCGGCTGCGAAGTAGTGGGTGTGCCGGCAGGGCCTGCGGCCCTGCACCCGCTGCGAACCAGAGCGACAGCAACAGCCGAAGCGGAAGCGGGTTCCCTGAGGGATGGCGGGGTGGGCCCGGTTGCGGGGGACGCCGTAAACCCATCCATGGGGGCTTGGCCGCGGCATCCATGCCGCGGACACCCCCGCAACCGGACCCACCCCGCCTTCGACAGTCTCCTGCGATCTGTCGGAACGGCTATTGGGTCAGATCCGTTTTCCTGCGGAAAACGGATCTGACCCCAATTTGGATTTCGATATCCGAGAGATTCCATCACGCATGGCGTGGACCTATCAGATGTCGGGAAACTGTCAGAGGTGGGGCGGTGTCGGAGTGCGGGGTGTCAGCCGCATGGATGCGGCTGCCAAGCCTACAGGGACGTACTTGCGGCGTCCCCGCACTCCGACACCGCCCCGCCACCCCGCGGTATGTCTGCCGTTGCCGTTGCCGTTGCTGCTGCCGTTGCTCGTAGCGGGTGCAGGGCCGCAGGCCCTGCAGACAACCCCTACTCCTCGACCGGGAAGTCCTCGATCGGCTTCAGCACATCGTAGTGCTCGCGATGCAGCTTGCCCTTCAGCTTCGGCAGCTCCGGCAGAGGCGCGTCCACGCGGGTGTCGGGCAACCGGTCAAGCAGGTTGCGTACCAGGGTCAGCCTGCCCAGCCGCTGATCGTTGAAGTCCACCAGGGTCCACGGCGCACCTTCGCGATGGGTGGCACGCAGCATGGCCTCCCGTGCTTCGGTATAGGCGCTGTACTTGCTGCGCGATTTCAGGTCGACCGGTGACAGCTTCCAGCCCTTGAGGGGATCGATATGGCGCTCGGCGAAGCGCTTCTCCTGCTGCTCCTGGTCCACGCACAGCCAGTACTTGAACAACAGGATGCCGTCATCCACCAGCAGCTGCTCGAACACCGGGGCCTGGCGCAGGAACTGCTGGTACTCGCTCTCGCTGCAGTAGCCCATGACCCGCTCGACACCTGCGCGGTTGTACCAGCTTCGATCCATCAGCACGATCTCACCCGCCGCCGGAAGGTGCCCGACGTAGCGCTGGAAGTACCACTGTGTCGCCTCGCGGTCGGTCGGCTTGGGCAGCGCCACCACCCGGCATTGGCGCGGATTGAGGTGCTGGCTGATGGCCTGGATCGCGCCGCCCTTGCCGGCGGTGTCGCGGCCTTCGAACAGCACCAGCAACCGCTGCCCGCTGTGCTGCACCCAGCGGGCCATCGCGGTCAGTTCCAGCTGCAACGGCAGCAGCAGTTCGTCGTAGTCCTTGCGTTTGAGCTTGCCCATCGTCATGCCGCGCGGAAAGGAGGGCCCAGCCTAGCGCAGCGGTTGCTCAGGCGCCGTCGACGCCCTGCCAGCCCTGCTCGTGCGCCAGCTGCTGCAGCAGTGCCGAAAGGTCGCGGGCGAAAGCGGCCATGTCGAACACGCCGCTACGCGCGCGAGCCTGTGCCAGTTCGGCGCGCAGTGCGGCCAGCGCTGCCGGATCGTTGCCGAGCGCACGGGCGGTGGCGATGAACGCCGCATCGTCGGCAACGTTCATCCGTGCCAGGCCCAGGTGATGGTTGAGGCTGCCGGCCACGCGCGCGGCGAAGGTCTCGCCCGGGCAGGTGAGTACCGGACAGCCCGCCCACAGTGCGTCGGAGGCCGTGGTGTGCGCGTTGTACGGGTGTGTATCCAGGAACAGATCGGCCAGTTGATAGCGGGCCAGATACTGCGGATGCGGCAGCTTGGGCATGAACACCAGCCGCGCCGGGTCCAGACCCGCTGCCTGCGCCGCTGCCCGCAGGCGCGCATCGGCCTGGCCGGGGCCGGACAACAGCCATAGAACGCTGCCAGGCACCGCCGCCAGGACGGCGAACGCCCGCCCCATGCTGCGCGGGTTGAGCTTGTAGCTGTTGTTGAAGCAGCAGAACACCACGCCGTGTCCGGGCAGGCCGCACGCGGCGCGATCCGGTGCCGGCTCGAGCGCGCGGGTGTTGTCCGAGGGCTGGAAAGCGCGCGGCAGGTACACCACGCGCTCGCTGTGGTGGGGCGCCAACGCCGCTGGCAGGACGAACGCATCGGCGATCACCGCATCCAGCCACGGTGCGCCGGATGTGCCGGGATAGGCCAGCCAGTTGAGTTGCAGCGGGGCAGGGCGCAGCGCCAGCACTTCCGGCGCGCCGCCACCGCCCCAGCCACGCAGGTCGAACAGCAGGTCGATGCCCTGTGCACGGATGGCGGCAGCGATGTCGGCATGGCGGCGCCCCGCCAGATCGTGCAGCCGGGTTGCCGCCTGCAGCCGCTGGCGGATGCGGCTGCCATCGTCCCGGTTCAGTGCGAACAGATGCAGCTGCAGTTCCGGATGGCGGCCCAGCTGCTCGAACAGGGCAACGGTCAACAACCCGGTCGGATGTGCGCCGAAGCCGTTGGAGAGGAAGCCGATCCGCAGGGCTCCCTGCGTCCGTACCTTCACAGCGGGCATCGGCCGCACCGATGCGGCCACCGCTGCGGCGCGCGTGCGGGCGCAGGCCAGCTGCTCGGCGGCGCTGGCGTCTTCGCTGAGGAAGGCAAAGGGCTCGATCGCGCCCTGCCCGGTCGCGACAGCGCCGCGCACCTGCGCGGCCAGGGCCTCCACGTCCTGCCAGTCGCACAGGCGGCGTTGCCATGCCAGTCGCTGGGCGGCGATATAGGGTTCGTCGGGCATCAGCCCATGTGCACGCCGGTACGCGGCCGCCGCGCCCTCGGGGTCGCCGGCATCTTCCAGGGCATGGCCCAGCCACAGCGCGATGCCGGGATGCTCCGGAGCGCGCGCTGAAGCCTGTCCCAGCAGCGTCGCAGCGTCGGCGTGCGCACCGGCCATCCATGCCACGCGACCCAGTCGGGCCAGTGCTTCGGGATGGTCCGGTCGCAGCTGCAGTGCACGCCGCGCGGCCTGCTCGCCTGCGCCGATGTCGCCGGCTTCCAGTTCCAGATCGGCCAGCATCACCCAGGCGACGAAGTCACCGGGCTGGCGCGCGATCGCCTGCTGCAGTTGTTGCCGCTGCTGCCAGGCCGACATCGGCGTCAGCCCGCCGACAGCTGGGCCAGGGCATCCACCTGGTGCTCGTGGCTGAGGCGCTGCAGCAGTGGGTCCAGATCGCCGGCGAGGATGTTGGGCAGGTCATACAGGGTCAGGCCTTCCACACGATGATCGGTGATCCGCCCCTGCGGGAAATTGTAGGTGCGGATGCGCTGGCTGCGATCGCCACTGCCGACCTGCAGGCGACGCGATTCGGCCTGCGCGGCGTCCTGGCGCTGGCGCTCGGCGTCGAGCAGCTGCGCCTTCAGGCGTTTCATCGCCTTGTCGCGGTTCGCGTGCTGGCTGCGTTCGGTCTGGCATTCCACCACCACGCCGGTAGGCACGTGGGTGATGCGGATCGCCGACTCGGTCTTGTTGACGTGCTGGCCACCGGCACCGGATGAGCGGAAGGTGTCGACCTTCAGGTCGGCGGGGTTGATGACGATGTCATCGACTTCGTCCGCTTCCGGAATGATCGCCACGGTGGCCGCCGAGGTGTGGATGCGGCCCTGCGATTCGGTGGCGGGCACGCGCTGCACGCGATGCGTGCCGGATTCGAATTTCAGCCGCGAGAAGGCGCCACGGCCGACCACGCGCGCCACCACTTCCTTGTAGCCGCCGTGCTCGCCGGGGTTGTCGGACTCGATCTCGACTTTCCAGCCCTGGCGCTCGGCATAGCGCGCGTACATGCGGAACAGGTCGCCGGCGAAGATCGCTGCTTCGTCGCCACCGGTACCGGCGCGGACTTCCAGGAACAGATTGCCCTCGTCACGTGGGTCGCGGGGCACCAGCAGCAAGGCCAGCTCCTGCTCCAGTTCCTGCAGGCGCGCCTGGGCCGAGGCGATTTCCTCATCGGCCAGCTCGCGCAGGTCCGGATCGGCGCGCATGCCCTCGGCGGCGGCCAGGTCGGCCTTGGCGCGCGCCTCGTCGGCCAGTGCGGTGGCGACCGGTTCAAGTTGGGCGAATTCGCGCGAAAGGTCGCGGAAACGGGTGTTGTCGGCGACCACGTCGGGTTCGGCGAGCAGGCGTTCCAGTTCTTCGCGGCGCTCGGCCAGCGCTTCCAGCTTACGGCGCAGGGTCGGCGTCATCGGTTCTCACGGGTGGGTGGCGGTAACCCGGCGTGGCCGGGAACAGGCGCTCGGCGGCGCGGGTCAGGTCGGCATCGCCGCTCAGCGCGGCCGCGCGCAAGGCAGCGGTCGGGGGGTGCAGGAGCCGGTTGGTCAGGCCGTGGGCCAGCAGTTCCATGACCTCTTCGGCCGGCTTGCCGTTGGCCAGCTGCTGACGGGCACGTTCGAGCAGCTCGGCGCGGGTGGCGTCGCCGAAGGCACGCAGTTGCCGCAGCGGCGCGTGGTGGGCGCCGGCCTGCAGGGTCTCGACGAAGCGCGATACCTGCAGGTCGATGATCGCTTCGGCTTCGGCGGCCGCCTCGCGACGGCCGCGTCGATTGTCTTCCACCGCGCGTTCCAGATCGTCCACGGTGTACAGGAAGGCATCGTTGAGCGTGCCGACCTCAGCCTCGATGTCGCGTGGCACGGCCAGATCGAACAGCAGCATCGGCTTGTGCCGGCGTGCACGCAGTGCATTGGCCACGGTCTCGCGGTGAATCACCGGTTCGCGTGCGGCGGTGGCCGAGAACACGATGTCGGCCTCGGCCAGATGGCGTTCAAGCTCGGTCAGCGGCAGGGCCACGCCGCCATGACGGCTGGCCAGTTCCTGTGCATGGGCGAGCGTGCGGTTGGCGATCAGCAGCCGCCGCACCTTGCCTTCGCTGAGGTGGCGGGCGGCCAGCTCGATGGTTTCCCCCGCACCGACCAGCAGCACGGTGGAATCATCCAGGCGGGCAAAGGCATTCTGCGCCAGGCGCACCGCAGCCGAGGCGACCGACACCGGGTTGGCGCCGACCTGGGTATCGGTGCGCGCACGCTTGGCCACGGAGAACGTCTGCTGGAACAGCCGGTCCAGGCGCTGGCCAAGCAGACCGTGGTCGCGCGCGGTTGACCAGGCATCCTTCACCTGGCCCAGGATCTGCGGTTCACCCAGCACCATCGAGTCCAGGCCCGTCGCGACCCGGAACAGGTGGCGCACGGCATCGGCGTCAGCATGCTGGTACAGATAGCCCTGCAGGTCGCCGGCCTGGCTGCGCAGCCACTGGTCCAGCGCCTGTGCCGAATCGGCCACCGCGTACAGTTCCGTGCGGTTGCAGGTGGACAGCAGCACCGCCTCGGCGATCTGCGGGGTGTCGCGCAGCGAACCGAGCGCGCGCGGCAAGGCATCGCCGGCGAAGGCCGCGCGCTCGCGCAGTTCCACCGGCGCGGTCTGGTGATTCAGTCCGAGCACCCACAGGGTCATTGTTCAGTTGCTTGCGATAAGCTGCTGGCCATTGGACGACATTTTAAGGCCCCGATGCCGACGATGCCCGCATTGATTCGCATCCCCAGTGTTCTGCTGCTGTCCCTGGCGTGCAGCCAGGCCCTGTCGGCGGCGCCCGCCAAGCCCCCGGCGCGGGGCGCCGCCACCGAGGAACTGGCACTGGAGCCGGTGATGGCCGGCGAGTTCGCCCTGCAGGCCGGCAAGCTGGCCGAGGCGGCGCGCTGGTACCTGCAGGCCGCCCAGCGCAGCGACGGCGATGCCGGCCTGGCCGAGCGCGCGACCCGTATTTCCATGCTGGCCAACGACGATTCCAGCGCCGCCCAGGGCCTGGCCCTGTGGCAGCAGCGCGCGCCACGGTCGCTGGCCATGCGCAGCGCGGCCGGTGCGCTGGCGATGCGCCAGGGCGACGTGAAGGCGGCCCGCAGCGAGCTGCAGAGCCTGCTGCAGGACAGCGATGACCGCGGCTGGAAGTTTGCCCTGGCCGCGCTGGTCGGCGGTGGACGCGATCCGGCCGTGCCGGCGCAGGTGCTGGGCGAGCTGGTCGATGCCAACGCCATCCCGCCGAAGATCGAGGCCTGGCAGGAATTCGGTCGCCTGGCGCTGCGGATGGAAAAGCCGGAGCTGGCACGGCGCATGATCGATGAGGTGGTCAAGCGCTTCCCGGAAGAGCCGCGCGTGGCGTTGCTGCGCGCCAGCCAGCTGCAGCAGGCGGGGCAGACCGATCGCGCGCTGGCGCTGCTGCGCGAGGTCGAACCGAAGACCCGCCAGGATCCGGAACTGCGCAACGCGGTGGCCATTGCCTACGACAGCCTGAACCAGCCGGCCGCCGCCGAGCGGGTGCTGGCGGTAGGGCCGCAGGACGTGCAGACCTGGGGAATGCGGGCGTCGCTGCTGGCCAAGCAGGGAGACAAGGCGGCCCTTTCCAACCTGTACAGCGAGCTGTCGCGGCAGGCCGCCAAACCGGACCCGGCGCAGCGCCTGCTGCTGGGCAAGATCGCGGAGTATCTGAAGCGTTATCCGGAAGCGGTGCAGTGGTATCACAGCGTGCCGGGCGGCGATGAACTGAGCGAGGCCCGCCTGCGGGCGGCGAGCGCACAGGCGCTTGCCGGGCGCCAGAGCCTGGCGCTGGACGAGGTACACGCGATCCAGTCCGATGCCGGCGTGGACGACGAGGTGCGCCGCGACGCCTATCTGCTGGAAGCGGAGCTGCGGCAGCGCGCCAGCGACGATGCAGGTGAACTGGATGCGCTGGCCCGCGGTCTGGCCGCTTACCCGGACGAGAATGCACTGCTGTACGCGCGTGCGTTGGCCTGGGAACGCCGTGATGATATTGCCCGTGCCGAGGCCGACCTGCGCAAGATCCTGATCACCGAGCCGGAGAACGTGCCGGCGCTGAATGCGCTGGGCTACACCCTGGCCGATCGCACCGGTCGCTACCAGGAGGCGCTGGAACTGATCGACCGTGCCCGCGTGGCCGAGCCGGACAATGCCGCCATCGTCGACAGCTATGGCTGGGTGCTGTATCGCCTGGGCCGCAACGAAGAGGCGCTGGTGCAGCTGCGTCGTGCGTGGACCCTGGCCAAGGATCCGGAGATCGCCGCACATGTCGGCGAAGTGCTGTGGGTGCTCGGCCGGCATGACGAGGCCCGCCACTTCTTCGAGGAAGCGGCCAGGCTCGACCCCGACAACCGCGCGCTGCAGCGTGCCCGCGAGAAATTCAATCCATGAGTGTTTCCCTTTTCCGGCCGCTGCTGTTGGCAGTGGCGACCGTCGCCATGACTGCCTGTACGTCGCTGGGCACCCAGAAGACACCGGCGCCGGCCGTGGTCGAGACCGTGTCGGCGGAAGCGGCACAGGCCGAAGCCGCGCGGGTGGCGGCGCTGCAGGCGCAGCCGGAGTGGTCCTTCCAGGGCCGGGTAGCGGTCAGCAAGGGCAAGGACGGTGGCAGTGGACGCATCGACTGGCAGCAGGCCGGGCGGCGCTACGTGATCGAGCTCAGTGCACCCGTGACCCGGCAGAGCTGGAAGCTGACCGGCGACAGCCAGCATGGAGGCGGTCGCCTGGAGGGACTGGCCGGCGGCCCGCGTGAAGGCGAGGACGCGCAGCAGCTGCTGCTGGAGGCCACGGGCTGGGAAATCCCGGTCAACTCCCTGCCCGAGTGGGTGCGTGGGCTGGCGGTTGCCGATCCGGCCGGCGCGGGCAAGGTCGAGCGTGATGGCGAAGGCCGCCCGCGCCGCATGCAGCAGATGGGCTGGCAGATCCAGTACCTGGACTGGTACCCCGCCGAGGCCGGGCGCCCGTCCCTGCCGCGCCGGATCGAAGCCAGCAGCGGAGACGCCAAGGTCCGCCTGCTGGTGGACCAGTGGGGGCAGGGCGCGCCATGAGCGCGGGTGCGGAGGATGCGGGCTGGTCCTGGTGGCCGGCCCCGGCCAAGCTGAACCTGTTCCTTCATATCACCGGCCGCCGCGCCGACGGCTATCACGAGCTGCAGACCGTGTTCCGCCTGCTGGATTGGGGGGACCGCATCGGCCTGCGCCTGCGTGAAGACGGCCAGGTACGTCGGCAGGGTGAGGGATTGCCGGGTGTGGACGAGGCCGACGATTTGGCCGTACGTGCCGCTCGCATGCTGAAAGAGGTCGCCAACATCGACCAAGGTGTCGACATCATCGTCGAAAAGCATATTTCGGCCGGTGGTGGGTTCGGCGGTGGGTCATCCGACGCTGCCACCGTGCTGGTGGCGCTGAACCGGCTCTGGAACGCCGCTCTGGACGAGGACGCGTTGGCCGCGTTGGGCCTGCGCCTGGGCGCGGATGTGCCGGTGTTCGTGCGTGGCCGTAACGCCTGGGCCGAAGGTGTGGGAGAGCGGCTGCAGCCGATCACCCTGGCACCGGCCTGGTATGTGGTGGTCGAGCCCGGCGTTCATGTTCCGACCCCGGTCCTGTTCGCAGCCCCGGATTTGACGCGCGACAGCCCAGTGGCGAAAATAGACGACTTCGCTTCCGGGGCCTTGGTCGGGAACGCGTTCGAACCGGTGCTGCGCCGCCGCGAGCCTGCCGTCGAGGCAGCACTTGCCGCGTTGAGCGACATCGGTACCGCGCGACTGACCGGTTCTGGAAGTGGTTGTTTCGTCGAATTCGCATCGCAGACTGCCGCACAGCAGGGGCGGGCGAAGTTGCCGAAGGAGTTGCGGGCCAGGGTGGCTGCGGGCGTTGCGCGTTCGCCGCTGCTGGATGCACTCGAGCAACACTGATTTCAAATGCAGGGGCGTCGCCAAGAGGCCCAAGGCACCAGGTTTTGATCCTGGCATTCGTAGGTTCGAATCCTACCGCCCCTGCCAATGCGGCTGTGTCCGCGCCTTCAGCGCATCATCCGCGCGGGACGTGGAAACAACCGCGGTGTTGTCAGCAGCAAGGGTCCGGCGTGGTCCTTGCCGCCACCGGATCCCCGCCACTCGTCCCCGCCCGAGACAATCATGATGCAAGAGTCCCCGAACCTGCTGGTCTTTTCCGGCAACGCCAACAAACGTCTGGCGCAGAACATCTGCAAGGAACTGGGGGTTCGCCCGGGCAAGGCGCTGGTCTCGCATTTCTCCGATGGAGAAGTGCAGGTGGAGATCGAAGAGAACGTCCGCAAGCAGGACGTGTTCGTGATCCAGCCGACCTGCGCGCCGAGTGCGGAAAACCTGATGGAACTGCTGGTGCTGATCGACGCGCTCAAGCGCGCATCGGTGAACAGCGTGACCGCCGTGGTGCCGTACTTCGGTTACTCGCGCCAGGATCGCCGCATGCGTTCCTCGCGTGTGCCGATCACCGCCAAGCTGGCGGCGAAGATGTTCAGCACCGCTGGCGCTGATCGCGTGCTGACGGTCGACCTGCACGCCGACCAGATCCAGGGCTTCTTTGATATTCCGGTCGACAACGTTTATGCCTCCCCGCTGCTGCTGGCCGACATCTGGCGCGCCTACGGCACGGAAAACCTGATCGTGGTGTCGCCGGACGTGGGCGGTGTGGTCCGCGCCCGTGCCGTGGCCAAGCGCCTGGATGATGCCGACCTGGCGATCATCGACAAGCGCCGTCCGCGTGCCAACGTCTCCACCGTGATGAACATCATCGGTGACGTCGAAGGCAAGACCTGCGTGATGGTCGATGACATCGTCGACACCGCCGGCACCCTGTGCGCCGCCGCCGCTGCCCTGAAGGCGCGCGGTGCGCTCAAGGTCGCCGCCTACTGCACCCACGCGGTGCTGTCGGGCCCGGCGGTGGACAACATCACCAATTCCCAGCTCGACGAGCTGGTGGTGACCGATACCATCCCGCTGAAGGACGCAGCGCGGGTGTGCAGCAAGATCCGCCAGCTGAGCGTGGCGGAGATGCTGGCCGAAACGATGCGCCGCATTGCCTTCGGCGAGTCGGTCAGCTCGCTGTACGTGGACTGAGTTTTTCGTCCCTGCCGGCAACGGCAAGGACTTCCCCGGATGCTTCTGGTCGCGGAAGCATCTTCAATCGCCAAGCCGCAGGGCAAGGCAACAACCTGAGTAGTCGAAAATGTCGAAGACCCATGAAATCAAGGTCACCAAGCGTGAACTGCAGCGTAAGGGTGCGAGCCGCCGCCTGCGTCACGCCGGTGTGATCCCGGCCATCGTGTACGGCGGCAACGCCGAGCCGGTCGCCATCAGCCTGGACCACAACGAAATCTGGCTGGCCCAGCAGAACGAGTGGTTCTATGCCTCGATCCTGGACCTGAACCTGGACGGCCAGGTGCAGAAGGTCCTGCTGCGTGACATGCAGCGCCATCCGTACAAGCAGCTGATCATGCACCTGGACTTCCAGCGCGTGAACGAGAACGAAGCCCTGACCGCTTCGGTCCCGCTGCACTTCATCAACGAAGACACCTCGCCGGCCGGCAAGGCTGCCGACGTCGTGGTCACCCACGAACTGAAGGAAGTGACCATCAGCTGCCTGCCGAAGGACCTGCCGGAGTCGATCGAAGTCGACCTGGCCGACCTGGCTGCTGGCGACGTGGTGTACCTGTCCAACATCAAGCTGCCGAAGGGCGTGGAAATCCCGGCCCTGGCGCTGGGCAAGGACCACGACGACGCGATCGTCACCGCCAAGCACGGCAAGGAAGACGCTGCCGACGCTGAAGAAGCACCGGCCGCCGAGTAATGCCCCCGCGGCGCCTGCTCCGGCAGGCGCCGCCCC